>CABUBS010000169.1 GCA_902489855.1 uncultured Collinsella sp. | reverse complement strand
TCTATTCGCTCGGTATCGGCGAGCCCACGCCGCTCTCGGCGCTGCACGGCCACGGCACCGGCGACCTGCTCGACGACATCGTGGCCCTGCTTCCGGAGGAGGAGGACGAGGTCGCCGACGAGTTCCCCGATGCGCTGAACGTGGCCATCATCGGCCGCCCCAACGCTGGTAAGTCCTCGCTGTTCAACCGCATCCTGGGCGCCGACCGCTCCATCGTCTCGAACATCGCCGGCACGACGCGCGACGCCATCGACACGGTCGTCGAGCGCAACGGCAAGCACTACCGCATGGTCGACACCGCGGGCATTCGCAAGAAGAGCACCGTGTACGAGAACATCGAGTACTACTCGATGGTCCGCGGCCTGCGCGCCATCGACCGCGCCGACGTGGCGCTGCTCGTCGTCGACGCCTCCGTGGGCGTTACCGAGCAGGACCAGAAGGTCATGGGTCTTGCCATCGAGCGCGGTTGCGCCATCGTGGTGCTGCTCAACAAGTGGGACCTGCTCGACGACGATCGCAAGCGCGAGGCCTGCATGGAGACCATCGACCGCCGTCTGGGCGTCATGGCTCCCTGGGCCCAGTACCTGCGTATCTCGGCCCTCACTGGCCGCAGCGTCGAGAAGATCTGGGCGATGGTCGACGCCGCCGAAAAGACGCGCTCGCAAAAGATCAGCACCTCGCGCCTCAACACGTTCCTTACTGACCTGCGCGAGTTCGGTCATACCGTGGTGGACGGCAAGCGCCGCCTGCGCATGCACTACGTGACCCAGACGGGCGTCAACCCGCCGACGTTCACGTTCTTCGTCAACCACAGCGACCTGGTCAACGACACCTACCAGCGCTACGTAGAGAACCGCATGCGCTCAACCTTCGACTTTGCCGGCACACCCATTCGACTCTTCTTTAGGAAGAAGGAGCAAAAGGATGCATAATCCGATTCTGCTGACCGCCATCTGCGCCGTGGTATCGTTCTTTATCGGAGCGATTCCGTTTGGCCTGATCTTGGGCCGCATGTTCAACCACACCGACATTCGCAAGGCGGGCTCCGGCAACATCGGCACCACCAACGCTCTGCGTGTGGCCGGCCCCAAGGTGGCCGCGCTCACGCTGCTGCTCGACTGCCTTAAGGGCGCCATCTGCGTCCTTATCGCGCGTCCGTTCATTGCGAGCGTGGGCTATGGCTTCCCTGTAAGCATCATGGCTCCGGGTGCCGCCGGCGATTGGATGCTCGGCGTCATTTGCCTGGCTGCCGTGTGGGGACACATCTTCTCGCCCTACCTCAACTTCCACGGCGGCAAGGGTATCGCCGTTGGTCTGGGTGTCATCCTCGCCTGGTACTGGCCTATTGGCCTGTCGCTGCTGGGCATGTTTATCGTGGCCGTCGCCATCACCAAGTTTGTGTCGGTGGGCTCACTCGCCGCTGCCATCGGTCTTCCCATCGCTGCTTGCGCGGTCTTTCCGTACAGCAGCCTGGGGCTCAAGTTCTGTATGGCGATGATCGGCATCACCGTGGTGTGGGCCCATCGCGCGAACATCAAAAAGCTCATGGCCGGTAAGGAGTCCAAGCTCTCGTTTACCAAGCGCGTCACCGAGCCCGACGATAAGTAGGAGAGAGTCATGAATGTTGCGCTGATTGGCTCCGGCTCCTGGGGAACCGCCGTCGCCGGCCTTGCTGCCGCGCGAGCCGTGCGCGTGACCATGTGGGCCCATAGCCAGCAGACGGCCGCCGGCATTAACGGCGAGCACCGCAACCCGCGCTATCTGGTGGGATACGAGCTGCCGGAAAACGTTGTCGCCACGACGGACCTGGCGCAGGCGCTCGACGGCGCCGAGGCCGTCATCTTTGCCGTGCCCTCCACACATCTGCGCAGCGTATGCCATCAGGCGGCACCCTTCATCGCTGCCGAGACCCCGGTCCTGTGCCTCACCAAGGGCATTGAGCCCGAGTCCGGCCTGCTCATGAGCGAGGTCATCGCCAGCGAGATCGGCAACGAGGCACGTGTCGCGGCGCTCTCGGGCCCCAACCATGCTGAGGAAATCTGCCGCGGCGGACTTTCTGCCGCCGTCATCGCAAGCGAAGACCCGCAGATAGGGGAGACCTTTAAGGAGCTGCTGCTTTCCACGGCCTTCCGCATCTACCTGTCGCAGGACATGACCGGCGTCGAGGTTTGCGGCGCCATGAAAAATGTTATCGCCATCGTGTGCGGCATCTCCGCCGGCACCGGCGCGGGCGACAACACGCTCGCCCTCATCATGACGCGCGGCCTAGCCGAGATCAGCCGTCTGGTGCACGCCCGCGGCGGCCAGGCCATGACCTGCATGGGTCTTGCCGGCATGGGTGACCTCATTGCCACCTGCACCTCGGAGCATTCGCGCAACCGCACCTTTGGCTACGAGTTTGCCCACGGCGTGTCGCTCGACGAGTATCAGACGCGCACGCATATGGTGGTCGAGGGCGCCGTCGCGGCCCGCAGCGTCAGCGAGCTCGCCCGTTCACTGGGCGTAGACATTCCGCTCACCTTTGCCGTGGAGCAAACGCTCTACAACGGTGTTACTTTGGATAGGGCGCTCGAGATTCTCACCGACCGCGTCCCTTCTCAAGAGTTCTACGGACTCACCGACTAGCGCAGAAAGGCTTCTACCATGGGTTCCATTAAAATCGCTCCGTCCGTCCTTTCGGCCGACATGGCCAACCTCAAGGGCGAGCTCGACAAGATCGCCGGTGCCGACTACGTGCACTTCGACGTTATGGACGGTCACTTTACCGGCAACCTCACCTTTGGCGTCGACATCCTCAAGGCCGTCAAACGCTCCACCGATGTGCCGGTCGACGCGCACCTGATGGTGTCGAACCCCGACGAGACGGTCGATTGGTACGCCGATGCCGGTGCCGACATGATCACCGTGCACTACGAGGCCTCCACGCACCTGCACCGCACGCTCACGCATCTGCAGCAACGCGGCGTCAAGGCCGGCGTGGTGCTCAACCCCGCCACCCCCGTGTGCGTACTCGAGAGCATCATCGACGTCGTGGATATGGTGCTGTTGATGAGCGTGAACCCTGGCTTTGGCGGCCAGAGCTTTATCCCGGGCACCATTGCAAAGCTGCACGAGCTTACGGCCATGTGCGAGCGTCACGGCATTTCGCCCCTCATCGAGGTCGACGGCGGCATTTCTTCCAAGAACATCGCCGAGGTCGTTAAGGCTGGCGCCAACGTGCTCGTTGCCGGCTCCGCCGTATTTAAGTCCGAAGATCCCGCCGCCGAGGTTGCGCTGCTGCAGAAGCTGGGCAACGAGGCTGCACAGGAGGCATAAACCCTTATGACCGCAGGTCAAAACCGCATACCCGTGAATCTTGACTATGCCGCCTCGACGCCCATGCGCGCCGAGGCGCTCCTTGCGCAGCGCGAATATGACGACAGCGAGCTTGCCGGCGTCAACCCCAACTCGCTGCATTCGCTCGGCCGCAAGGCCGCCGCGCGCCTGGAGGTGGCACGTCGCGAGATTGCTCGCAGCTTTGGCGCGCGCGTTCGCCCGTCCGAGATCATCCTTACCAACGGCGGCACCGAGGCCAACCAGCTGGCGCTGCTCGGTCTTGCCGAGGGCGCTCGTCAGCGCGATCGAAAGCGCGATCGTGTCATCGTTTCGGCCATCGAGCACGATTCAATTCTGGACAACCTACCGCTGCTGCGCGCCGCCGGCTTTACCGTCGACCTGGTGCAGCCCTGCCGCGCGGGCTACATTGAGCCTGCCGCGCTTGTCGAGCTACTAGGCGACGACGTGGCGCTCGTGAGCATCATGGTTGCCAACAACGAGACCGGCGTGGTACAGCCCATCCGCGAGCTTGCCGCGGCCGCGCATACCGTGGGCGCCCTGTTCCACACCGATGCCATCCAGGGCTACTTGCATATTCCGCTCGATGTCACCGAGCTGGGCGTCGATGCCATGTCCGTCGCGGCCCACAAAATTGGCGGTCCTGTGGCATCCGGTGCGCTCTACCTTAAGAACCGCACGCCGCTGCGCCCCCGCATCTTTGGCGGTGGACAGGAAGCCGGACGACGTGCCGGCACGCAGGACCTGCGCACGCAGCTCGCCTTTGCCGCTGCCGCCCGCACGCTGACGCCCCATGTGGCCGAGGAACGCGAGAAGCTGCAAGCCCTTTCCGACAAGCTCTACGCCACGCTTACGGCCCATCCGCGCATTCACGCCACGATGGGCGACTATGCGCATGCCGACCGTCTGCCCGGCATGGTATCGATCTACATTGACGGCATGGACTCCGAGGAGCTCATCATCAAGCTCGACGCTGCCGGCTTTGAGGTATCGGCCGGTTCTGCCTGCTCGAGCGGCAGCATGGATCCGAGCCATGTGCTCAGCGCCATGGGTATCGGACGCGAGCAGGCATTGGGCGCGTTGCGTATCTCGTTCGATGACCGCGTGAACCCCGCCGATCTG
>CABUBS010000168.1 GCA_902489855.1 uncultured Collinsella sp. | reverse complement strand
GGGGCCAGCGGCCCAGAAGTCCGCCAGGAGGACGGCTCCATGCCGGAGCTGCCGCACCGCAACCTCGATACGGGCATGGGCCTGGAGCGCATGGCCGCTATCATGCAGCACAAGACTGCTAACTACGACGGCGATCTGATGCAGCACCTCATCAAGCTCGGTGAGGAGATCAGCGGTAAGACCTATGACGCCGACGATTACTCCGGCGCCAGCCGCTCCCTGCGCATCATCGCCGACCACTCCCGTGCTGTCGACTTTATGATCTCGGACGGCATCCTTCCCGGCAACGAGGGTCGCGAGTACGTCCTTCGCCGTCTGCTCCGCCGTGCCGTGTTCCACGGTCGCCTGCTGGGCATCGAGGGCGCCTTCCTGACCAAGTTCATCGACGAGGTCAACGCTCAAATGGGCGAGGCCTATCCCGAGTTGCTCAAGAACGTCGCGCTCGTCAAGGGTATCGTTGCCTCCGAGGAGGAGCGCTTCTCCACGACGCTCGACAACGGCCGCGTGTACCTGGACGAGGCCCTGGCAGCGCTTGCCGAGGGCGCTGTGCTTCCGGGCGATGTCGCCTTTAAGCTGCACGACACCTTTGGTTTCCCCATCGATCTGACCGTCGAGATCGCCGGCACCGCTGGCCACGACGTCGACATGGACGGCTTCACTGCCTGCATGGAGGACCAGAAGGCCCGCGCCCGCGCTAACGCCAAGGGCGACGCCTGGGGCAGCTTCAACGACGTGTGGGTCGAGCTTTCCGACAAGGTCGCAGCGACCGAGTTCGACGGCTATGACAACGATGTGATCGAGGGCGCCAAGGTTGTCGCCATCGTGCGCAACGGCGAGTCCGTCGAGTCCGCAGCCGCGGGCGAGGATGTCGAGGTCGTGCTCGACCGCACCCCGTTCTATGCCGAGATGGGTGGTCAGCAGGGCGATGCCGGCAAGCTTTCCGCCGAGGGCGTTGTTCTGACCGTTGCCGACACCAAGAACCACAACGGCCTGTATGCCCACGTCGCGCACGTTGCCGATGGCACGCTGACTGTCGGTGCCGCTGTGACCGCCGCTCTCGACGCCGAGCGCCGTGGCTTCCTGCGCCGCAACCACACCGCCACGCACCTGCTCGACGCTGCCCTTAAGCAGGTCCTGGGCGAGCACGTCTCCCAGGCCGGCTCGCTGGTGACGCCCGAGCACCTGCGCTTTGACTTTACGCACTTCGAGGCCCTTTCCTCCGAGCAGCTCAAGGCTGTCGAGGACTTGGTCAACCAGCAGATCTTCGCCTCCAAGCCGGTCGTGACCCGTGTTATGGGCATCGACGAGGCTAAGGCTGCCGGCGCTGTCGCTCTGTTTGGAGAGAAGTACGGCGATGTCGTCCGCGTCGTCTCCGTGGGCGCCGAGGACCAGCCGTTCTCTCGCGAGCTCTGCGGTGGCACGCACGCTGCCAACACCGCCGAGATCGGCCTGTTCAAGATTATTTCCGAGTCCTCTACGGGCTCGAACGTCCGCCGTATCGAGGCCGTGACCTCTAAGGGTGCTCTCGACTATATGGCCGACCGCCTGGCACTCGTTGACGCCGCCGCTGCTGCGCTCAAGTGCCGCGTCGACGAGGTTCCCGCCCGTGTGGAGAACCTGCAGGTCGAGCTGCGCGAGACGTCCAACAAGCTCAAAAAGGCTCTGACCGGTGGTTCCTCCGACGCCATTTCCAGCGCCATCGAGGGTGCTGTCGAGCTCGGTGGCTACAAGCTCGTCGTTGCTGAGCTCCAGGGCCTTGAGGCTGCCGACCTGCGCAACGTATGGGATACCGTGCACCAGAAGGTCGCCGGCCCTGTCGCTTGTGTCGTCGCCAGCGTGACTGAGAAGGGCACTCCGGCCCTGCTCGCTGCCGGCTCCGATGACGCCGTGAAGGCCGGGTTCCACGCCGGTAATGTGATCAAGCAGATCGCGGGTCTGGTCGACGGTCGCGGTGGTGGCCGTCCCAACATGGCCCAGGCCGGTGGCAAGAATGCTGCTGGCATCGCCGATGCCCTCGCGGCCGCCAAGACCGCGCTCGGCGCCTAAGAATCTAAGAAGTCACTGTGGTCGCGCTTGCGCTGGACATAGGGGAGACCAGGATTGGCATCGCCGTCTCGAGCCGTGATGGCAAGATGGCGATGCCCGTCAAGGTGCTCCCGGCCGCCGAGGTCACCGGTATGGCCAAGACGTTCCGCTACCTGGTCGAAGACTATGAGCCCGACATCCTGGTAAGCGGACGTCCCCTGACCATGGCCGGTGAGCCCGGCCCCCAAGCCGAGCGCGTTGCCGCCGTGGCGCAAAAGATTGCCCACGAGCTCGATCTTCCGCTGGAGTTTGAGGACGAGCGTCTGTCCTCGCAAGAGGCCAAGCGTATCCTGCGCGAGCAGGGCCTCAACGAAAAGCAGATGAGGGGCAAGATCGACATGATTGCCGCCAGCCTTTTTTTGCAGACGTGGCTCGATCGTAAAAACGAGGAGGTTTCGCATGCCTAGTGCTTCCGATCCGCGCCAGCCGAATCGTACACGTCAGCCGGCGTCGCGCCCTGCCCAGCCTGGCCAGCGTCCGGCACAGCCGACGCAGCGCGCAGCTCAGTCTGCCGCGCGCCCGGTGCAGTCCTTCTCTCGTTCGGCCCAACCTGTTCAACGGACGGGTCAGCAGCCTTCTGCTCGTTCGGTTCAGCATCCGGCTTCTCACGCGGCTCAGCAGCCCACTGCTCGTACGGCCCAGCCTGCAGGCGGTACCCGCTTTAAGCAGCAGGCACCTACCCAGCGAACGCAGGCCCCCCAATCGCATTCTCATCACGCCCGCGGTTCGCATGGCGTTGCTCCGGCGACCCGCTCGAGCTACAACACGCATACTCGTCGCGGTGCTCAAAAGAAGAGCTCTCCGGTTCCCATGATCATCGGCGTTGTGATGGCGGTGCTTGCGCTTGTCGCGATCGTTTTCTTTGTCGTGCCGGCCGTCAAGGGCTTCTTTGCCGGTGAGGATACGAAGGTCACGGCTGGTCAGCAGGTTACGGTAACCATTCCCGACGGTGCTTCGGGCGATACGATCGCCTCGATTCTCTCCGAGAACCATATCGTCGAGAATCCCAAGGATTACTATGCGGCGGTGAAAAAGCTCAACGCCGATATGTCGCTCAAGCCTGGTACCTATTTGTTCACCACACTCATGGACGCGACCAAGGTTGTTCAGCAGCTCATGGAAGGTCCCAACGCGGGCTCCAATGCGCTAACTATCCCTGAGGGCCTGACGGTCGATCAAGTCGCCGACCGTGTGGCCCAGGCCTACGATGGCATCTCTAAGGAAGACTTCCTCAACCAGGCTAAGGCCTCCAACTACGTGGACGACTATAGCTTCCTTAAGGGCGCCGCCAACGACTCGCTTGAGGGTTTCTTGTTCCCCAAGACCTATTCGTTGGGTGATTCGCCGACGGCCGATGGCGTGATTCGCGCTATGCTCGATCAGTTTAAGACCGAGTACAAGTCGCTTGACTTTGCGAGCTGCGAAGCCAAGATCAAGGAACGCTACGGTGTGGAGATGTCCGACTACGACATCGTCAACTTGGCCTCTATCGTTGAGCGCGAGGGCCTCAACGCCGATCAACGTGCGCATGTGGCCTCGGTTTTCTACAACCGCCTTGCCGGCAAGCTCGATGGCCTGCGCTATCTCAATAGCGATGCGACTATGATGTATGTCACCGGTGGCGAGGTTACCGCCGACGACCTGCAGAGCGATAGTCCGTATAACACCTATAAGCATGAGGGCCTGCCGCCCACGCCCATCTGCTCTCCGTCGCTCGAGGCACTCAAGGCCACGCTTGAGCCGACCGACTCCGATGACCTGTATTTCTACATTACGCAGGACGAGGAGTACTTCTCGCAAACCTACGAAGAGCATCAACAGTCTTGGAATTAGCATGAGGATTTTTAGCCCCAAACGATACGTTGCCTCGGTCGATCGCATCGACCTTGATGCCCTGTGGGCCGACGGCAAACGCGCCATTCTGCTCGATCGCGATAACACCCTGGTGCCGCGCGACACCGAGCAGGTTCCCGCCGCGGTTTCCGCTTGGCTCGATGCCGCCCGCGCCAAAGGCTTTAAGCTGTGCATGGTGTCCAACAACTGGCATCGCGACCAGGTCATGAGCTCTGCACGCGAGCTGGGACTCGAGGCCATCAGCCACGCCATGAAGCCGGCGCCGTTTGCCCTCAAGGCGGGTCTTAAGCGCCTCGGCGCCACGGCCGACGAGGCGGTGCTGATCGGTGATCAGCTCTACACGGACGTGTGGAGCGGCAATTTTGCCGGCGTCGATACTATCCTGGTTAAGCCGCAGGCAACCCAGGACCTGTGGTACACGCAGATCTTCCGTATCTTTGAGCGCCGGGCCCTGCGCGACCTTCCCTGCGAGGAATAGGTTTCGCCATGTCTCAGCACATCAAACACGGCTGCGACC
>CABUBS010000167.1 GCA_902489855.1 uncultured Collinsella sp. | reverse complement strand
AATGTGCAGCGGGCCCATGGGGACGAGCGTGGTCTCCTTGCCCTTGGTGTCGGCCAAGAACTCGTAGTTTTCCATGTCGCTCGCGGGAGCGGGACGGAAGCGGTAGTCCATGGAGTCCTTGCGCAGCGGGTACAGGCCGCTGGGCCAATCGTCGGGCAGCACCAGGCGACGGCGATCGGGCAGGCCCTCGGGGATCAGGCCGAACATATCGCGCAGCTCGCGCTCGCCCCACACGCAGGCGGGGACGAACGGCGTCACGGACGGGAACGTCATCTTGGCGGGATCGACCTCGGTGCGCACGGTCACCCAGCCGGGGTCCTCCCCCTCCATGGAGATGACGTAGTACACGGCGTAACGGCCGCACAGGCTGCGCTCATCGTTGCCGATGATCACGGGAATCCAGCCGTAGCGCTCGTAGTACAGGTAGTGGACGGCCTCGGGCAGCTTGTCCTGCTTGACGGTAATCGTCAGCTGGTCCTCGCACTGCCACTCAACCTTCTCGATGCAGCCCGGAACGGCGCGGCGCAGGGCCTCGACATGGCTCTCGCAGCGACGGGCATACACCTTGTTCTCAGTTTCAATCATTCGTTACTCCACCTCGCTCTGAGCGGTCTCGGTACCGAACACAGCGCGGTACATCGGCGTCGCGTGAAGTTCCTCGGTGCTCTGCTCGAGCACGATGCCGGTCGCGGTCTCCACACCGTGCACGAGAGGCAGCGGGGTGGCAATGCCAAACCACAAGATCATAACAGCCAGGATGATTTCGGGGATAAGCATGAGCGCCGGGGCCTCATGCTTGCCCATGCCCTGGGGCGCATGGCCGAATACCGACTTGAGTGCGATGCGGGTGAGCGCGGAGATGGCCACGGTAAGACCGAGGGCGACCACGACGACCAGCCACATGGGACCGGCGGTAACACCGGCGACAAAAGTCAGGAACTCGGAGATAAACATGCCAAAGGGCGGGAAGGCACCAAGACCGAGCAGCGCCAGGACGGCGAGCGCGGCGGTTGCGGGAGCAACCTCGACGACGCCCTGGATCTTGGCCAGGCTACGCGTGCCAAAGGCGTGCTGGATGTTGCCGGACACGCAGAAGGCGAGCGTCTTGGTAAAGCCGTGGAACACGCAGTGCAGCAGGGCCGCGGCGATACCCAGCGGGCCACCGATACCCAGGCACAGGGCGATAACGCCCACGTTCTCCACAGACGAGTACGCAAAGCGGCGCTTGAGGTCATCCTGGCGAAACATCGAAAGTGCCGCCACCAAAATGGACAGCGTACCGACGATCAGCAGCAAAAGCTGCGGATACTCGGCGCCCACGGCCTGGATGGTAAAGCCGTAGAAGCGCATGATCACAAGCATGGCGCACTTAAGCAGCACGCCCGAGAGCAGGGCCGAGACGGGGCTCGGGGCCTGGGAGTGGGCATCGGGCAGCCAAGTGTGCATGGGGAACAAGCCGGCCTTGGTGCCAAAGCCGATCACGATAAACGCAAAGGCGAGGCGCATGAGCGTCGGGTCGAACTGGTCGGCATACGGCAGCACGCACGACAGGAATGCGGCCTCGTGGGCGTTGGGAATCACGTCGGCGGCGTTGGCGTAGATCAGCAGCGTACCGAACAGGCCAAAGGCCACGCCGGCGGTGCAGACCATCGCATACTTCCAAGAAGCCTCGAGGGCCGTCTTGTTCTTGTAGATACCCACGAGGAACACGGTGGAAAGCGTGGTTGCCTCCACGGCGGCCCACGTGAGGATCATGTTGTTGGACAGGCACGCGAGCAGCATGGTGAACACAAACAGGCTAAACAGCGCAAAATACTGCTTGGCGCGCTCGGCGGGCATGGAGCCCTCCTCGATATCGGCCTTTACATAGGGCAGCGAGAACAGCCCCGTAAGAAAACCGATAAAGCCGATGAGCAGCACAAAGATGGCGCCCAGCGAATCGAGGTGAAACCACAGGCCAAGAGCGCTCGCGGTGTCGCCGCTCATAAGGACGTCACCGGCCGTCACAATCGACAGCACCAGGACGGCTGCGACGGAGACCAGGTTGAGACCGGCAAACACGTTATAGGACGTGTTCTTGGGCAAAAACGCCATGACCAGCGAGAACACCAAAGGAGTCGCGAGCAGGGCGAGAATCAACGTTTCCATGGACTACCCCCTCAGCTCGGACAGGTCGCGCGCATCGAGCGAGTAGGAGTCGTCCCAAATGCGACGCACGACGATGGACATGATGATGACGGCAAAGATGGCGTCGGTGGCGATACCGATCTCGATGATCTCGGGAGCGGTGGGAGCCAAAAGCGCGAGCGTCACGTGGCTGCCGTTTTCCATAAGGCAGTATCCAAAGATCTGCTTCATGATGTTGCGCTGCGAAATGATGCAGGTAAGGCCCACAAAGAAGTGAGCGAAGCTAATAGCGAGCGCAGGCGTTGCGACCTCGGCCGTGGGCAGGCTGATCTGCGTCACGACGGCAAAGCAAATCGCAACCTCGACGGCGATGATGCAAATGGCCCACGCGGGCTTAAGGCCGGCCTTGAGCGATGCGTCGCTCGGCTCACCCATCTTCTTGTATGCGCGGTTGAGGATATAAGGGACCAGGACGACCTTGGTGATAAAGGCAGATCCAGCCCACATAAGCAGCTCCTGCGCACCGGTGGTGACACCGAGCGTGGCGAGAAGCCCCACGAGCACCAGCGACTGCACCGCATACCAGCGGATGGCGTGCTTGATGTTCTTGGAGACGACCACCATGGTGGACGTGACGATCAGAAGGCCGCCAAGGATGTTGACGATCGAATAACCCATGTCGTTCTACCTCCTAACCGATCCAGCTGGCCGAAAGCGGGCCGCTGACGATGACCATGATGATGAGCACGATGAACACGAATGCCATCGCGCGGGGAAGCGGGGCTCCCGCAGCGACCTCTTCGCTCGGCTCGCCGGGCAGGCAATAGCCCATCCACTTGAGGAACCAGGCGAAGGTGGCGACGGTCTCGGCGACCATGATGCACACGAGCACCAGGATCGCGACGTTGCCGGCACCCACGGAGAAGCCACCGGCGATGATCTGGAACTTCGAGAAGAACGTGTTCATGGGCGGCACGCCAGCAATGGCGAGTGCCGCGACACCAAAGCCCACGCCCGAGATCGGGTACTTCTTTACGATGCCGCGAAGCTTGGGCAGCATACGCGTGCCGAGCGTAAAGGAGAACGAACCGGCGATCAGGAAGAACAGCGTCTTGGCGAAAGCGTGGTTAAAGATGTGGCACACGGCGCCATCAAAGGCCAGCTGGCTGCCAAAGACCGAAAGGCCCAGACCAAAGAACACATAGGAGAGCTGAGCGATCGTGGAGAAGGCCAGCAGACGCTTCATGTCCTTTTGCGGCAGGTACATAAGGAAACCAAAGAGCATGGTGACCATGGCGTCGATAATGGCAACCCAGCCCACGATCTCGGGAATCTCGCCGGCAGAGACGAGTGCACGCGCGAACACGCACACGCCGACTTTGACCATCGAGGCACCATGCAGGTAGGCCGAAACAGGCGTCGGCGCCTCCATGGCCGAAGGCAGCCACATGTACATGGGAACCTGTGCGGACTTGGCCCAGGCCGCAAACAGCACGAGCAAAAGGACGATAGCCTTGAGCTTGGCGTCGAGGCCGGCAATCGCGGTAATGGCGAAGGTGCCGGTGTGGGCAAACACGATGGCAGCGCCCAGATACAGGCCGAGCGCACCGATATGCGTAATGATCAGGGCCTTCATGCCGGCCTTCTTGGCCGTAGGCGTCATGTAGTAGCTAATGAGGCCCCAAGAGCACGCACCCGTGATCTCAAAGAACACGAGCTGGCCCAAAAGGGTCGAGCTGTACACGAGGCCGGCCATGGCGCCGATGAAGGTCGCGAGGTACGCGTAGAAGCGACGACGCGGCGCATCGGGATGCTCACGGTTATTCTCGCTCATATAGGGAATCGAATAGATCACGACAAGCAGGCCGATACCCACAAAGGCGGGCGCGAGCAGCGTGCTCATGCGATCGAAGGTGAATCCCATAACGAGGGTCTGCCCAAACGAGATCAGGGGGACCTGCGTGTCGGGCATGCCGGCGCCAGCGAAATTCGCGGCGAGGGCGATGGTGCAGACCGTCGAGACGGCGGCACCCAAAACGCTGAACCACTTGGCGTACGGACGGGGGAACAGGGCGACGAGCACCGAGGCCACCATCGGGGCCGCGATAGCGACCAAGCCGAGAAGGGACAGACTGACTGCAAATGACATTGTTTCTCCCTTCTCCTACACGCCTACGACCACGAAGACAAACGCCAGAACGGCGATGCCCACAACGGCCCAGGTCTGATTGCCAAGCACCTTAAAACGCGAGCGCGAGCAGGAGTTCTCGATCACGCCGCACACGACAAAGTCGATCAGGCACTTCACCAGGAAGATGACCGCGCCCAGAACGGCGGCAGCGCCCACGG
>CABUBS010000166.1 GCA_902489855.1 uncultured Collinsella sp. | reverse complement strand
AAAGCCCTCGGAACTTAGGATACATGGTTGGAGTCGCTCTGCTGCGAAATTTATCGGCCTATGACCTATTCCATGTCCCAGGTCGGCTCATCTTCACCATCTTTAAATAAAAAAGAAGTACCGGTTGGAGCCGGTACTTCTTTTGGTGCGTTGTTTCTTGGCTGTAGCTTTTGCCGTTAGCTTACAGGCCGCAGGCTGATTTGAGTTCTTCGACTCGGTCGGTTTTCTCCCAGGTGAAGTCGGCGTCTTCGCGGCCGAAGTGACCGTAGGCTGCCGTCTTTTCGTAGATGGGGCGACGCAGGTCTAGGTCGCGGATGATTGCACCCGGGCGCAAGTCGAAGGTCTTCTCTACGGCCTCGACGATCTTGTCCTCGGCAACATGTGCGGTACCGAAGGTGTCGACCATGATTGAGAGGGGCTTGGAAACGCCAATGGCATAGGCAAGCTCGACCTCGCAACGGTCGGCCAGGCCGGCGGCGACCACGTTCTTGGCGACCCAGCGCGCGGCATACGCGGCGGAGCGGTCGACCTTGGTGCAGTCCTTGCCGCTAAAGGCACCGCCGCCGTGACGGCCGTAGCCGCCGTAGGTGTCGACGATGATCTTGCGGCCGGTGAGGCCCGTGTCGCCCATGGGACCGCCCACGACAAAGCGACCGGTGGGATTCACGTAGATGTCCGCGTTGTCCCATGGCATGTTCTCAGCGGCCATGACCGGGGTGATGACGTGCTCGATGAGGTCGGCCTTGATCTTGCCCATGTCCTCGATCTCGGCGGCGTGCTGCGTGGAGATGACGATGGTCGTGACCTCGACGGGCTTGCCGTCTTCGTAGCGCACGGTGACCTGGGTTTTGCCGTCGGGACGCAGATAGGCGAGGGTGCCGTCGTGACGCACGGCAGCCAGGCGCTCGGCCAGGCGGCTTGCCAGGTAGTGCGGCATGGGCATGAGGGTCTTGGTCTCGTTGGAGGCATAGCCGAACATCATGCCCTGGTCGCCGGCACCGATCAGGTCGATCGGGTCGGTGGTAGCGCCGGTCTGGGTCTCGAAGGACTCGTCAACGCCCTGGGCGATATCAGGCGACTGTTCGTGGATGAGGCTCATAACGCCGCAGGTGTCGCAGTCAAAACCGAACTTGGCACGGTTGTAGCCAATGCGGCGGATAACGCCGCGGGCGATTTCCTGTACGTCGACGTAGGCCTGGGTGCGAATCTCGCCGGCGACGATGACGGTGCCGGTGGTCACGAGTGTCTCGCATGCGCAGCGGACGTTCTCCACGTTGGCCGGCACGCCGTTGGGGGCGATGTAGCCCTGCTCCTGCAGCTCTATTTCTTTGGCGAGGATTGCGTCGAGGACGGCGTCGCTGATCTGGTCAGCGATCTTATCGGGATGACCTTCGGTCACCGACTCCGACGTAAAAACAAAGGACCCGTGTTGGGGCGGGATGGAACGAAGTTCTTCTGACATGATTGTCCTTTCAAAAACGTGTCCCGGCGACCGTTACCATTCCGCCAGGCTCTCTATGCAAGGGCACATCATAGCGCGTAAATCAAACATTCACACCCTTTCCGCACCTACTCATTGGGGACAGACATTAAATGAGCAGCCTTAAACTAAGAACGTCTCCAACGACTGGTCATTTAAGTCTGTCCCCAATGAGTAGGTCAGTGCCCTTTGTGCGGAGGTTGCTTTGATGCTTTATACTGGTGCGGTTAGACATCCATCCTGCAATCGAGGAGATTTCCATGGCATCAGACGTTCGCGTCCGCTTTGCACCCTCACCGACGGGCAAGCTGCACATTGGCGGCGCCCGCACCGCTATCTATAACTGGGCTTTCGCCCGTGCTAACGGCGGCACGTTCATCCTGCGCATCGACGACACCGACCCCACCCGCTCCACCGACGAGAACACGCAGATCATCCTGCGCGCCATGCGTTGGCTGGGCCTGGACTGGGACGAGGGTCCCGAGGTGGGCGGCGATTTTGGCCCCTACGCCCAGACCGAGCGCCTGGACCTGTACAAGCAGGCCGCCCAGAAGCTTTGGGACGAGGGCAAGGCCTATCCCTGCTTCTGCACCAAGGAGCAGCTCGACGCCGACCGCAAGGCCGCGCAGGAGCGCAAGGACCCCTTCCAGGGCTATCAGCGCCGTTGCCGCGATCTTGATCCCGAGGAGGCCCGCCGCCGCATCGAGGCTGGCGAGTCCTACGTCCTGCGTATCAAGGTTCCCGAGGACCGCGGCGACGTCGTCATCCACGACGCCGTCCACGGCGAGGTGACCTTCGACGCCAAGGAGCTCGACGACTTTGTCATCTTCCGCTCCGATGGCACGCCCACGTACAACTTCGCGACCGTCGTCGACGACGCTATGATGAAGATCACCCATGTCATCCGTGGCGACGACCACCTGTCCAACACCCCGCGTCAGGTCATGGTCTATGAGGCCCTCGGCGCGCCTGTGCCCACGTTCGCCCACATCTCCATGATTCTGGGCGCCGACGGCAAGAAGCTCTCCAAGCGCCACGGCGCCACCTCGGTGGAGGAGTACCGCGACGCCGGCTACCTGTCCGACGCCTTCGTCAACTACCTGGCGCTGCTCGGCTGGTCGCTCGACGGCGAGACCACGATCATCCCGCGCGATGTCCTGGCCAGCAAGTTCTCGCTCGACCGCATCTCCAAAAACCCGGCGACCTTCGACCCCAAGAAGCTCGATTGGGTTAACGCCGAGTACATCAACGGCATGTCCGATGCTCAGTTTGCCGACGAGATCATGGTCCCCGAGCTGCACGAGGCTGGTCTCATCGAGGGTAATGTCGAGTACGGCGAGGACTGGATCGACGCGCTTGCCGCCATTGTCAAGCCGCGCACCAAGATGCCGACCGACGCCGTGACCGTCGCCGCTCCCATCTTCGCTACGGCCGAGACGCTCGAGTATGACGAGAAGTCCGTCAACAAGGGCCTGGCCAAGGAGGGCATGGGTGCCATTCTGGATGCCGCCAAGGCCGCGCTCGAGGGCGTGGACGAGTGGACGGCTGCCAACATCGACGCCGCGCTTGAGCCGCTTCCCGAGCAGATGGACCTTAAGAAGCGCGTGGTGTTCCAGGCCGTGCGCGTCGCCGTTTGCGGCAACATGGTGAGCCCCCCGCTGGGCGAGACCATGGCGCTCGTCGGTCGCGACGACTGCCTGGCGCGCATCGACCGCGCCCGCACGATGGCACTGTAATCGCTGCGCAAACGTTTGTATCCGAGCCCCGTTCACCCGAGCGGGGCTCTTGTTTCTGTAGACGTATGGGATAGGAGGTGCTGGGGTCATGGCCGAGCAACTTTCGCTGTTTGGTTCGCCGGAACCGGAGGAGACTACGGTGGCATCGGCATCCGCTGCTGCCCCAGCCAAGCCCGAGCCTGCACCTGAGCCCATCGCTGCCTATGCGAGCGTGGTCCTCGACATCCCGACGCGTGCGCTGTCCGAGCCGTTTGCCTATGGCATTCCTCAACCCCTTGCCAATGAGGTGCAGATCGGATCCACGGTCCTGGTCCACTTTGGTAACCGTTCGGCCGCGGGCTATATCGTCGACATTGCGCCTGAGCTGGGCGATCTGCAGGGTAACAACGCCCTCGACCCCGTGCGCATTAAAGCCATCGAGGCTATCCTCAGCAAACCGCTCTTTACCGCCGAGGCCGCCCGCATCGCGTGCTGGATGAGCCGTGAGTATGTCGCCACGCTTTCCGAGTGCCTGCGCCTGTTCTTGCCCCCGGGCGGCAGCCCGCGTGTGGTCAAGGGCGACGACGGCGTGTGGGACGTTGAGCGCCCCGCCATCAAGCCTATCCAAAACCGCTGGGTCATGCTTACGCCCGAGGGTTTCGACTATACGCCGCCCAAGACCGCGGTCCGTCAGCGTCAGCTCATCGAGGCGCTCCAGTGCGGGCCGGTCACGACGCGCGACCTCAACCTGCTCTATAACAGCATGTCAGCGACCATCAAGGCGCTCGAAAAGCGCGGCGTCGTGGTGGTGGAGGAGCGCCGTGCGTGGCGTGGCTGCAGCGAGCAGACGACGCTGTCCTCGGCAAGCGGTAAGGCGCCGGTCTCCCTTACCAACGGCCAGCAACAGGCACTCGCGCAGATTGAGCGCGCCCGTCTGGACGCTCATGGCGACGTGGTGCTGGTTGACGGCGTCACCGGCTCCGGCAAAACCGAGGTTTACCTTTCGGCGATTGAGCGCGTGCTCGCGGCTGGCCGCTGTGTTCCATTCGCGCCTTTCGGCCGGCGAGCGCCTGGACCAGTGGGATATGGTTGCCAGCGGTGCGGCCCGTGTGGTCGTGGGTGCCCGCTCGGCGCTCTTTTGCCCGCTCAGCGACCTGGGTCTCATCATCATCGACGAGGAGCACGAGACCAGTTACAAGCAGGGTTCTAGCCCGCGCTACCATGCGCGCGACGCAGGCCGAGCGGCCAGCCGCGAGCACGCGCTCAATCGCCGAAAGGTAAACCTCGGTTTTGCCGCCCTTAC
>CABUBS010000165.1 GCA_902489855.1 uncultured Collinsella sp. | reverse complement strand
CCGGCTTTTGCGCAGACGCCGCAGTACCTGGACCTTAAGACCCAGGCCGCCAAGGGCTCCATGCTCAACACGCCCAACACCTTTGGCATCTACGTGTGCGGCAAGGTGTTCCGTTGGGTAGAGCAGACCGGCGGACTTGCCGCCATGGCCGAGCGCAACTGGGCCAAGGCCAACCTGCTCTACGACCTGCTCGAGAACAGCAAACTATTCCACGGCACCGCGCAGACAGACAGTCGCTCCATCGCCAACGTCACCTTCCGTACCGGCGATGCCGACCTCGACGCGGCCTTTGTTGCGGGCGCGGCAGAGCACCAGATCCAAAACGTCAAGGGCCATCGCCTCGTCGGCGGCATGCGCGCCAGCGTGTACAACGCCGTCACCATGGAGGACGTAAGGGCGCTGGCCACGTACATGAAGGACTTCGAAGCGCAGCATAGTTTGAGTCCGCGATCTAACTAGCCCGCAACACGCGGGCCGACCAGCCACCTCAGACCACCCTGTTTAGATCAAAACCTGCTAAGGAGTTTTTCCATGCGTAAGATTAAGACCATCGACGACATCACTAAAGACGGCAAAGTCGAGTTTGGCGAGGGCTACGAGTTTGTGGGCACCGCCGAGGAGGCCGACGCCATCCTGATGCGCTCGACCGACCTGCACGGCTACGAGCTGCCCGAGGGCATCCGCGCTATTGCCCGCTGCGGCGCCGGCGTCAACAACATCCCCGTCGAGGAGTACGCCAAGAAGGGCGTCGTCGTCTTTAACTCCCCCGGCGCCAACAGCAACGCCGTCAAGGAGCTCGTCCTGGGCATGCTGGTGCTTTCGAGCCGCGGCGTAGTGCAGTCGATGAACTGGGTGCGCGACAACGCCGACGACCCCGAGATCCAGGTCGATGCCGAGAAGGCCAAGAAGGCCTTTGTGGGCCGCGAGCTCAAGGGCAAGCGCATCGGCGTCATCGGTCTGGGCAACGTGGGCTCCAAGGTCGCCAACGCCTGCGTCGATCTGGGCATGGACGTCTACGGCTACGATCCGTTCATTTCCGTTGAGCACGCGTGGGTGCTGAGCCGCGAGGTGCAGCGCGTGGGCACGCTCGAGGATCTGTGCCGCGGCTGCGACTACCTCACCGTGCACGTGCCCAGCAAGGCAGACACCATCGGCATGATCAGCACCGAGCAGATTAACCTGCTGGCACCCGACGCCGTGCTCATCAATTACGCGCGCGAAACCATCATTGACGAGGACGCCGTCGACGCTGCCCTGCGCGAGGGCAAGCTGAGCTGGTTTAGCTGCGACTTCGCCACGCCCAAGACCGTCAAGATGCCCAACACGTTTATCACCACGCACTCGGGCGCCGGCACCGGCGAAGCCGAGGCCAACTGCGCCGATATGGCCATCAGCGAGCTCAAGGATTACCTGGAGAACGGCAACATCGCGCACAGCGTCAACTACCCCGCCTGCAGCATGGGCAAGCCGCGCGCCGCAAGCCGCATCGCCTGCCTGCACGCCAACGTGCCCAACATGATCGGCCAGATCACGGCCATTCTCGCCAAGGACAACGCCAACGTGCAGCGTATGACCAACGAGTCCGCTGGCGAGAACGCCTACACCATGTTCGACACCGACGAGCACCTGGACAGCAGCACGATCGAGGCGCTCAAGCAGATTCCGTCGATGTATCGCGTGCGCGTGATCAAATAGCGCCGGCGCCAAGCCTGCCAGGAAGGCCATGAAGCCCATTCGGCCCCCGTTTTCACGAAACGGGGGCCGATTTTGTTGCTCCGGACGACTTTAAAATGATACCCAGAACAAGTTTTTTCAGATAATCGATAGTGAGGCTAAAGTCGCTAAGCACACCCGCTTTGATAAACAGCTTTATCAGGGACTTTAGTAGGTAAAAATCGATCTCTATGTGCCGAATGTAAGTTGACTGTCCATTTTCCGAAACAACTTATTCTAGATAGCATTTTTAAGGCCCCTCCAAGGCGAAACTGAAGCCTTTTTCGCGCCCAAAACTCTAGCTCGCGCTACCGTTTACCCACCGCGCGACTACATTCCCGCCCAATCGATAAAAATCTCCTCACGAAGCCGCCGTTCGAGCTCCTGCTGTCGCGGCGTCTTGTCTTTCAGCGGCACATCGAGATAAGACATGATGAGCTCCATCACCACGCGGAAGGCATCGGAGTCGGCCAGCTGGCCATAGGTCATCAGAACGACGGGATATCCCATCGCTTGCAGCGCCGTCGTTCGATCGGAGTCCGAGATCTTGGATTCAATGGATCCGTGAATGGCTTTACCTTGGCATTCAACCAGGCACTCTCGGCTGCCGTCCTTATTTGCCAGCAGGATATCGGCATAGCGCCTATCAAGCCCCGAAATCAGGCGGGCGCTGCGCGTCATACGAATCTCAACGTTATTGGTAAGGCGCAGCCCTTCGCCGCCGCGCAACCTCGTAAGGCCAAACAGCATCGAAGCCTGGACCTCGAGCGGCGATGCCGCCACCCCCGTAATGCATTTCGCGGCACGCGTGAACGATTTAGCGCCGCGGAGCCCCGGGATCTTATCGACGTACTCGGTAAGTTCAGAGAGCTCAATCAAGGGAGGTCGTTTCCACAAGTCTGTTGGATTCCCCGAGATATCCTTTACGTTTTCCCAGCCCGACCGTGCGTCACCCCACCGGCCCCCGTATGCCTGCTCAAGTGCCGACTTTACCTGAGGCGCAATCTTGCACACGGCAAAGGTGCCGCACATCTCATACATGCACATGATCAGACGCTCGTTTGAGACCGAGGAAGCCAGGGTCAGCAGGGTAAAGAGTGGGGACGCGACATCGAGGCCAAACTCCGTCTGCCGCACGGAATCAAACGGCCTCTCCCCGTTCCAAACATGCCTGACAATGCGATCGCCCTTGCGCCCGCAGACGCCCTGCGCCAACACGTGTAACGGGGTGCCCAGGAAATGCTTGACGAGCGGATGCTCACATAGGTGCTCCCTGCGCGGATCGTCCGCAGAATCGGGCAGGTCCGGCATTATTGCCAAGACCTGTGGAGGTATCCGGTGATACCGAAAGGCAGATATGTCGCACAGCATGTCGTCCATGAAGGGTACGTACCCGCTGCGTCGCTTGTGAACCCGCTCGGACGGCAAACGCGCTGGCTCGGCCTGCGAACGGTAAATACTGCCACGCCCACGTCGCGGATCTCTCAGGAGGCTTACAATCGGTTTGGAAAGCAGACTGATTGTGAGGTTGCATATGGTTGATGAGGACTTTGCCTGGCGGCTTGCTCAGGAGCTTGTGCGGATCGACAGCTCAGACCCGGGCGCGTATGAGGATGAAATTGAGCAGTATATCAAAGCGCTGGTTGAGGCTCAGCCGGAGCGGTTGAGTCATCCGGTGCTCCATGCCGTGCAGGTTGAGGAACTCGAGGTGCTGCCCGGGCGCCGCAACCTTAAAGTCACCGTGCCGGGCCAAAGCGACGAGCCGCGACTCGTCTATATCTGTCATATGGATACCGTTACGCTGGGCGATGGCTGGGACGCGGACATTCCGCCGCTCGGGACGGTTGTGCGTAACGACAAACTCTATGGCCGTGGCGCCTGCGACATGAAAGGTGGCCTGGCCTGCGCCATTGCCGCACTGGTCCATACGCTCGAGCACGTGGTGGCGGATGGCGCGCTGCCCCGCCGCGGCTTTTCACTCATCTGCTCGGTCGACGAGGAAGACTTTATGCGTGGCTCAGAGGCCGCGATCGATGCCGGCTGGGTCGGTTCGCGCGAATGGGTGCTGGACACCGAGCCCACCGACGGACAGATCCAGGTGGCGCACAAGGGGCGCACGTGGTTCGAGATTGAAATGGCTGGCGTGACGGCGCATGCGAGCCAGCCCTGGAAGGGCGCGGATGCCGTCGCCGCCATGGCCGAGGTCGTCTGCACGTTACGCCGCGCGTTCATGGCGCTGCCCGTACACGATGAGCTGGGGCCATCGACCATCACGTTTGGACAGATAGAGGGCGGCTATCGCCCCTATGTCGTGCCCGACCACGCCAAGGTCTGGGTCGACATGCGCCTGACACCGCCGACCGACACGACCGCCGCGATCAACATGGTCGAGCAGGCCATTGCCGCCGCCGAGGACGCCGTTCCCGGTTGCCATGGCAGCTACACCGTGACGGGCGACCGACCCGCCATCGAGCGCGACCCAAGTTCTCCTCTTCTAGCCGCGCTCAAGCGTGTCACCGATGACGTAACGGACGCGGACACGACCGTCGGCTTCTTTACCGGCTACACCGACACCGCCGTCATTGCCGGCAAGACAGGTAACCGCAATTGCATGAGCTACGGTCCCGGGTCGCTCGCGCTCGCGCACAAGCCCAACGAATATGTGCCCCACGCCGATATCGTTCGTTGTCAGCAGGTGCTAATCGCGCTCGCCGATAACGTGCTCTGGGACGCGAGCAGCCAAGTTGGGGCATAATAAGCCGCGAACAAACCGACTCGTGCGTTAGGACCGCCCAT
>CABUBS010000164.1 GCA_902489855.1 uncultured Collinsella sp. | reverse complement strand
ACACATGATCAAAGGCCACGCCACGCGCCGCAAACGCCGTACGCGCCGTCAGCGCCTGCTCGCGCCCGCGCGCCGTAAGCGGCGAATCGTGCCAGCCCTGCAAAATGCTCTGCACATTGAGCTCAGTCTGCCCATGCCGCACCAAATACAGATCTGCCACACGCCCTCCCCTCGTACCACCACAAAGGGGACAGGCACCTTTGTGGTGGTTTACCGTCTGATCACGCCGCGGTGACGCTCAGCTACACCAGCACGTCGGCGAGCGAACGCTTGGGTACGTGGTGCACCTGCGCCTCGTCGCGCCAATAATTGATGGAGCCGTCGGGGTTGGAATCGATCGCATCGATCACCTGCGTCTCGGCCGGAACGCCGAAAGCCATGATCAGCTTGAGCTCATACTTGTCGTTATCGAGCCCCATGGCATCGATCGCGTGGAGCGTAAAGGCCTTGAACATGCAGGCTGCCACCTCGGGCGTGGCGCTGCGGGCGGCGAGCATCATCGTCTGCGCGGCAATGCCCGTGTCGACCTCGGTAATGGGAGCGGCGGGCTTGCCCGGAACGGCGCGCTCGGCAAGAATCGCGATGTAGCCGGTCGGGCGCTCACCCTCGGCAGGACCCGGCCAGTCCTTAAGTGCGCCGGCCCATGCGAGCTCGTCAAATACACGCGCGCAGTCCTCTGCACCGCTTACCACATGAAAACGCAGACGCTGAGCATTGGCGCCGCAGGGAGCCAGGTGCGCCAGTTCCGCCAGCTCGAGCAAAAACTCGCGCGGCACGCGCATGGACTCGTCAAAACGGCGGCACGTACGGGCACGACGGACCAGCGCATCAAACGCTTCCAGACCGAGCTTTTCGCAACCTTGCTTTGCCATCGACTCAGCGCTTACCGGCGCCGCGGGAACTGTTTCGTTCATAGGGACCCCCAATTTCGGGCAATTGTTCTTAGGAGAATCTAACCTAAAACGTAGGCGATTACATATAGCAGCGTAATGTTCTACAATTGTTGATTAATCCTCACTGGAGCGGGAACAAAAGTAACAATTCGGGAATGTGGGGCGGCAATTCGTCCTTCCCGCCCCATGCATCGGCGCCCTTAGGCGATACTTGTTGCAGCACTTTTGGCGTACGCCGCACGGAGAGCAATGAACGCGACGTGCACCACACGGAAAGGAGACATTATGGGCATCTTTAAGAACGATGACCAGCAGTCGAACCTATTTGGATTTGACGAGAAAAGCATGGCAGGCAAGGCAATCAAGGCCGTGCGTTGGATCTACGCCATCACGGGTGTCATCGCGCTCATCGCCGGCATCGCGCTGCTGTTTGCGCCCGCCAAGTCCCTCATCTTCCTGACGACTGTCCTGGGCGTCTACTTTATAATCACGGCAGCCATTAGGCTGTTCACCGCCATTTTTGAGCCGCTGCTGCCCGCCGGTTGGCGCGTGACGAGCATCATCTCCAACCTGCTCATCATTCTGGGCGGCGTCATAATCCTGCGCAATCAGGCCTTCTCGACCGCGACGCTCACCACGCTCGTGGTGGTCGTGGCTGGCTTTGGCTGGATCGTCGAAGGTGTCATGTCCATTCTGGAGTCCGAGCTTTCGTCCAACCGCGCCCTCGCCATCCTGAGCGGCGCGCTCTCCATCATTGCCGGCATGTTCGTGTTTATCTATCCGCTGTGGTCGGCAAAGATGCTCGTCATCTTTAGCGGCGCCGCGCTCCTGGTGTTTGGCGTGACGCTCATTGTCCGCGCCATTCAGTTTGGCAAACTGGTGCACTAGATGCCAAGAACGCTCTTTATTGATGCCGACGCCTGCCCGGTTACGCGCGAGTCGATCGACTGCGCGCGGCGGGCGGGCGTTGCCGTGGTTATCGCCGGCAACAGCACGCAAAACCTGGAACGTCACATTCGCCGCGACGATCCGCGCGATGCCGAGCACGCGCGTCGCGGCTTTTGGGTCACCACGCTCGATGTGAGCGTGGGCGCCGATAGTGCCGACTTTGCCATTGTCGAACGCCTGCAGGCGGGCGACGTGGTCGTGACGCAGGACATCGGCCTGGCGAGCATGGTGCTCGGCCGCGATGCCGCCGCACTCGGTGTGCGCGGGCGCGTGTACGACAAGGCGACCATCGACATGCAGCTGTTTATTCGTCACGAGGAAAAGAAGGTGCGTCGCGCCGGCGGTCGCACCCGCGGGCCGGCAGCATTTACCAGCGAAGATCGCGCCCGCTTTAAACGCAACCTCATCGAGCTGCTGCACTAACCAAGGTAGATTTTGGGACATGCCTAAAAATCTACCTTTTTGTTTTGAGCGGTGTGAGCGCTCGGAATCCATGGCTCAACAAAAAAACGGGCTTCAAAATGCCATGCGTCGCCGCATTGCGCAGGCGCCGAGCATGGCTATTTGAAGCCCGTTTTTTAGGCCTACTTAGAGGCCGAAGGCGGATAGGATAAGGCCCCAGCCGGCGCCGATGACGTACATCATGACCAGGAACACGGCGTTTTCACGAGCGCTGCGGTTGGTGCGGAACAGGACCAGGTAGCCCACGCCGGCGGAAATAAGCGTGCCGGCGAGCATCGGCGCCAGCTGTAGCGCGCCCTCCAGGTACAGCTGCGTAATGACCACGCTCGCCGAGCAGTTGGGGATCAGGCCGACAAGCGCCGAACCCAGGACGGCGAGCGTCTCGTTGCCACGCAGGAACTGCTCGATCGCGGACTCGCCGAAGGTCTCGAGCACGGCGACCAGAATCAGCGTCACCAGAAAAATGAATACCGATACCTGCACGGTGTGCGAGATCGCGCTGCGGATGATCGACAGGACAGGCGTCCCTTCGTGGGAGTGGGAGTGACCGTGGCCATCATGGTGTTCATGCTCGCCCTCATGACCGTGATCGTGTCCGTGTTCGTGCTCGTCCTCATCCTCGTCACAGCCGCAATGATCGCGTTCGCACAGCTCGTGGATGTGATCAGCACTTACGCCCGCCTCGGCCACTTCATCAATGATGTCGCCCCCGGTATGGTCGTCGTGCGCGCAGTTCACATGGGTAGGATTGGCCGCGGTTCCCAGCACGGTGCGGCGAATCGCCGCGTGCGCGCGGGCGTTACGGCGCAGGCCGCGAATGGCAGCGTCCACGATAAAACCCGTGACCAGTGCGATCAGTGCCTTCGAAGCCAAAAGCATTGCCATAGTCTGCATGGGAACCTGCTCGGCAAGCAGCAGCGGCAGCATCTCGTCAGAGGTCGAGAGAAACACCGCCACCAGGGTACCCAGCGTCACAACGCGACCGGCGTACAGCGTGGCCGCCATGGCCGAAAAGCCGCACTGCGGCACCATGCCCAGCAACGATCCAACCACGGGGCCCGCGGCACCGGCACGCTTGATGGCGCCGTTAACGCGGTCGCCTGCAACGTGCTCAAGGGTCTCAAGAGCCAAATACGTCACCAACAAAAACGGCACCAGCGAGAGCGTGTCCTTGCCGGCGTCGAGCAGAATATCAATCAGCAAATCCATGACGGATGGAACCTTTCGTGTCTTTCGGCAGCATTGTAAAAGTCCTAGCGGTCAACTAGGGTATTGTAGTTGTCCCGGGCGCGGTGCCAATAGTTGCCCATGGTAAACTATCATCTCGCCACAACTCAGTAACCCCGAGCCGCGCGACGCGGCCCGTCCAAGGAGCAGCCTATGAACGTTTCGCAAGCACTTGAATACGAGCGCCAGCCGTTTATTCCCATGTTTATCTATGGCGACCACGGTGCCATGGAGTCCGAACGCCAGAAGGGCGAAGAGGCCCTCAAGGTGCTCGAGACCGAGTATTTTACCGCCGAGGGCGACCCCAGCTTCGACTTTGCCACCGTGCGCGACCTGGCCGACCGCAACCGCGACCTGTGCGACCAGATTGGCGAGGCGCGTCTGCGCAACGTGACGCCCGCGACGCTCTCGCGCGGCCTGTCCGATGCCGACACCTGCGCCGCCATCGGCAAGATGCAAAAGCGCACCGCCGCGTCCGTTATGCGCGAAATCCGCGGCGACCGCGACGCGCTCGGCGTGGCCTACGCCCGCAAGCCCATCCAGGGCACCGTGCTCGGTATCGACATCGAGACCACCGGCCGTGCACCCGAGCGCGGCTATATCATCAACGTGGGTTGGGAGATCATGGACCTCACGAGCGACGCCGTCCCGCACGACGCCGAGGCACACTACTGCGGCCTGCCCGACATCTACCGCGGCGAGGATGTGCCGTTGTCGAATATCCACCACATCACCTGGGACGACATCGCCGGCAAAAAGCCGTTCCGCGAGAACAAGGAACTGCAGAAGCAGCTGCTCAAGCTTATGAAGAAGTACCCGTACATGGCGCACAACGCCGCCTTTGAGGACAGTTGGTTCAAGATCCACCTGGACGGTTACGCCGAGGCACGCCGCGCCGGCAAGATCATCGTCATCGACTCGCGCCAGATCTGCCGCAGCCTGGATGCCGACGTCCGCTCGCTCCCCCGCGAGGCTGCACATTTGATATCGATGCATCACCATC
>CABUBS010000163.1 GCA_902489855.1 uncultured Collinsella sp. | reverse complement strand
GGACGACGTCGCCGGCAATCACGGCGAGGTAGTCGGTATCGATGGTGACCTTGACGGTGTCGCCTAGCAGGTCGCCGGCAAGGCCGGTGGCGCTGGCGCCGGCACCCAGGACGGTGTGCTGCACGTTGACGCGCGCGCCCTCGTCTAGGAACAGGCCGGTATCGTCGAGCGCGATCCAGCTATCGTCGAGCGTCTGCGTGCAGGTCACGTTGACGGTGGCGTGCTCGTGGGCGCACACGCGCAGCACGGAGCCCACGACGCCCTCGCCGGCAGCGGGAGAGTCCAGGGCAATGTTCAGGTCGAGCGTTGCCTGCGGACGGGCGACGGCGTCGATGGCGGCAATCGCAGCCGTCGCGTCGACGCCACTCACGCGCACAGTGGCCGTGGCGTGCTTATATGCGGGCACATCGATGACGATGCGCTTGGTGGCGTGGTCGGCCAGGTAGGCGTAGGCGGCCTCGCCCATGCCGGTTTCGAAGGCTTCAGCGGGGGAGAGCTCCTCCTCGAGCTTAATGGCACCGGCCTGGTAGACGGAGGTGGCGGGCACGTCGAGCTCGGTCTCGGGCGTGATGCGGGCGCGGTCGGCGGCATCACCGGGGGCGGAGGCGCGGCGCTCGGGGAAGCGCTCGGCCATGGCGTTCATGGCGGTGCCAAACGCGTCGGCAGCGCCGGCAAACTGCTCGTCCAAGCCTTCGACCTCAACGGCCTCGGCGGGAGCGGCGGCAAGCTCGTCCGAAAGCTCAAGCTTGGTCTGGTTCATCTTGAGCCAGCCCCAAGTGGCAGCCGGCATCGCGTTGACCTGCTCGAGTGTGGTAGCAGCGGTGTTGGTTTCCTGTTTCATTATCCGATCGCTCCTTCCATCTCGAGCTTGATCAGGTTGTTCATCTCGACGGCGTACTCCAGCGGCAGCTCCTTGGAGACCGGGTTGGCAAAGCCGTTGACGATCATGGTACGGGCTTCTTCCTCCGAGATACCGCGGCTCATCAGGTAGAACACCTTATCGTCGCCGATGCGGCCGATGGTGGCCTCGTGGCCGATGTCGACGTTCTTGGCGCGGATGTCCATGGCCGGAATAGTGTCGGAGCGGCTTTGGTCGTCGAGCATCAGCGACTGGCAGCTCACGGTTGCCTTGGAGCCCTCAGCCTTGGGTGTCGCCACGATAGAGCTGCGGAACGTCTGGATGCCGCCGCTCTTGGAGATGCCCTTGGTCTCGACAGTTGCCGAGGTCTCGGGCGCGTTGAGCACGACCTTGCAGCCGGTGTCGAGGTTTTGACCGGCGCCGGCAAAGGTGATGCCGGTAAAGCTCGAGCGGGCGCGGCGGCCGTTGAGCACGCTCATGGGGTAGAGGTAGCCCACGTGGCTGCCGAAGGAGCCGCTGATCCACTCGATGTCGCCGTCCTCGTCCACGCGCGCACGCTTGGTGTTGAGGTTGTACATGTTCTTGGACCAGTTCTCGATGGTCGAGTAGCGCAGGTGCGCACGCTTGCCCACAAAGAGCTCGACGGCGCCGGCGTGGAGGTTGGCCACGTTGTACTTGGGCGCGGAGCAACCCTCAATGAAGTGCAGGTCGGCATCGTCCTCGACGATGATGAGCGTGTGCTCAAACTGGCAGGCGCCCTTGGCGTTAAGGCGGAAGTAGCTCTGCAGCGGGAAGTCCAACTTGGTGCCCTTGGGCACGTAGACAAACGAGCCGCCCGACCACACGGCGCCGTGCAGGGCCGCAAACTTGTGGTCGGTGGGCGGGATGAGCGTCATAAACTTCTCGTGGATGAGCGGCTCCCACTGCGGGTCATGCAGGGCTTCCTCAATACCGGAGTAGACGATGCCCATCTTGGACGCCGTGTCCTGCATGTTGTGGTAGACCAGCTCGGAGTCGTACTGCGCGCCGACACCCGCTAGGTAGCTGCGCTCGGCCTCGGGGATACCCAGGCGCTCAAAGGTGTTCTTGATGTCGTCGGGCACCGACTCCCAGTCGTGCTTTTGGTCGGTGTTGGGCTTGACGTAGGTGACGATGTTGTCCATGTCCAGGCCCTCGATGGAGGGACCCCACGTCGGGTCGGGGAAGCGGTTGAAGATCTCGAGGGACTTGAGGCGCAGGTCGAGCATCCACTGCGGCTCGTCCTTCTTTGCGCTGATCTCGCGCACGATGTCGGGCGTGATGCCGGCGTCGAGGCGCTCGAATCCCTCCTCGCCATAGGTGAAGTCGTAGAGGCTGCGGTCGATGTCCGCGACCTCGGTGCGGTTCTTGGTCATTGCGTCGCCCCTTTACGCCTGCTGCTCGGCAGCGGCAGACTCGGCCTGGGCGCGCTGCTCGGCGGCCTCGCGCTCGAAGGTCTCAAAGCCGTTCTTGTCGATCCAGGGGATGAGCGAGGCGTCGTCCTCGCGCACGATGTGGCCCTTGACCATAACGTGGACGCGGTCGACATCCAGGTGCTCCAGGATGCGCGTGTTATGCGTGATGATGAGCATGGAACCGTCGCAACTCTTGCGGTAGGCGTCCATGCCGTGGCTGACGGTGGAAAGCGCGTCGACGTCCAGGCCGGAGTCGGTCTCGTCCAGGATGGCGAGCTTGGGCTGCAGCAACAGGAGCTGGAGCATCTCGACCTTCTTCTTCTCGCCGCCCGAGAAACCTACGCCCAGCTCACGGTTGAGGTAGGCGGTATCCATGTTGAGCTCGGCCGCGAGTTCCTTGACGCGACGGCGGAACTCCTTGCCCTTCATCTCCAGGCCGGGGCGGCCGGCGATGCTGGCGCGCAAAAAGCTCGACAGCGGCACGCCCGGGATCTCGACCGGGGCCTGGAAGCTCAGGAACAGGCCGGCGCGCGAACGCTTGTCGGTGGTGAGCTCGGTGATGTCCTGGCCGTCAAAGACGATGCGGCCGTCCTGCACGGTGTAGACGGGGTCGCCCATGACCAGATGGCCGAGGGTGGACTTGCCGGCGCCGTTGGGTCCCATCAGCACGTGGGTCTCGCCGGCGGCGACGTTGAGGTTGACGTTGTGGAGGATGGTCTTCTCGTCCACGGAGGCGGTCAGACCTTCGATGGAAAGCAGCGGATTTGCGCTCATGCTGTCCCTCTCTGTATATGGTGTACTCATAGGTGTACTAAACCCTAGGAATCTTCTCGGAATAAAGTTACTATGGGTTCGGCGTTAGTCAAGGGAAAACCCGACTAATCCACTCGACTTTTTAGATGCGGGACATAATAATCAGGTTTGTTTGCCCCGCATGAATAAGTTTTGGGACAAACACTCCTGGTTTTTGTTCCAGCAACGATGGAAGGGCAGGTATGCTCATTTCTTCTAAGGGCCGCTATGCCCTCCGTTTGATGATTTATATTGCAGCGCTCGGTGACGCCGAGGGCAAGATTGCCCTGCGCGAGGTTGCCGACCGCGAGCGCATTTCGCAGAAATATCTGGAGCAGCTGGTTCGTCCGCTTATGAAGGCGGGCCTGCTCAAGAGCGTGCGCGGCAAGGGCGGTGGGTACATGATGGCCAAGGACCCGGCCGAAGTGCGTGCCGGCGACATCCTGCGTGCCGTCGAGGGCAGCACGGCTCCGGTGGCGTGCGATGGCATCGACAACAGCTGCACCCGCAGTGATCTGTGCTCCACCGTTAAGTTCTGGCGCGGCCTGGACGATGTGATCGAAAAGTACGTCGACGGCGTGACCCTGGCAGACCTTGCCGCCGTCCCCGAGATCAACTTTGAAATTAAGCTGTAGGGGCGCAAATGGCATCTCTCGACAAGGTGTACAAGCAAATCGAAGTTTTTGCCCGGGAATGTGATGCCGAGAAGGTTGTGCTTTTTGGCTCCCGCGCCCGAGGCGACAACTTGCCTAAGAGCGATATTGATATTGCTGTAGCGGGTTGCCGGGATTTCGACGGTTTCTCATATTTGATTGAGGAGCGTCTTGATACTCTTTTAGACGTAGACGTTGTCAATCTCGACGAGTCCTTATCGCAGCAATTGCTCGATGAGATTGCCAGGGATGGTGTGATTCTGTATGAAAAAATATGAGAACTTTGTTAGCGCCTTGGCGAATCTTGAGGATGCGCCCAATCAGGATCTCAACAATGATTTTGTTCAGAGTGGATTGATTAATAAGTTCAATCTTCAATTTGAACTGAGCTGGAAGCTCCTTAAGCGTCTGCTCGAGTATGAGGGCGCCACGCTTGCCGCGTCGGGGTCTCCTCGTGCCATCTTGAAGGAGTCGTACCGATTCTACGACTTTATTGATGAGGCGGCCTGGCTAGACATGCTCAGAGACCGCAATACGAACGTCCATATCTACGACAACAAGCTCGCTCAAGATTTGATTCAGCGCATCTTGAACGTCTATATCCCCGCTTTCTGTCAGTTGAGGGACGGGCTGATGGAGCGATACGGCGAGCTTCTGATGGCGCCCGACGACCAGTTTGTCTAATTCCTTAAGATTTCGCGGAGGGTTGTTGCCGTTTACCGAGGGGTTGTTGTGCAACAACGGGCGAGCTGCAATACTTATTGGTTGATTTCCGATCTCAGCCGAACACATTGAGCGGACAGGACGTTCCCGCAGC
>CABUBS010000162.1 GCA_902489855.1 uncultured Collinsella sp. | reverse complement strand
CCCACGTGGCCCATGTCTGAATAGAGCCGGCTCGTTCTCGCTGGTATCCGAGGCAACGCGTCTCAACCTTATGCCGCATCTGCGCATCCACTACCCCAGCGACACCAAGGGGCAGCTCTATATTCCGCTCGTCAACAACATCATGTGGGTCGGCTGCATCTTCATCGTGCCGCTGTTCCAAAACTCCGAGCGCATGGAGAGCGCCTACGGCCTCGCCATTACCGTGACCATGCTCATGACCACGACGCTTTTGACGAGCTACATCGCCGGCATCCTCAAGCACAGGCTGGGTGCCTGCGTCTTCGCCCTGCTCTTTGGTGCCATTGAGCTGTGCTTCTTCGCCTCGTGCCTCACCATGTTCTTTGACGGCGGCTACGTCATGATCTTCCTGGCCGCGCTGCTGTTTGGCCTTATGTATGTGTGGCGCCGCGGCACCGCCATCGAGCGCACGCAGACGATCCTGCTGCCCGTCTCCAAGTACATCGATCAGCTCAACCGCCTGCGCAACGACGAGACCTACCCCGTGCTCGCCGACAATCTGGTGTTCCTCACCAACAGCCCCGATCCGCTCACACTCGACCGCGACGTGCTCTATTCCATCCTGGACAAGCACCCCAAGCGCGCCAAGGCATATTGGTTCATCAACGTGCACGTTACCGACGAACCCTATACGCACGAGTATTCCGTCGAGACCTTTGGCACGGACTTTTTGTTCCGCGTGCGCCTGGACCTGGGCTTTAAGGTCAACCAGCGCGTCAACGCCTATCTGCGTCAGATCGTCGGCGACTTGATGGCATCGGGCGAGCTGCCGCCGCAACATCACACCTACTCCATCTACGAGACGCGCGGCAACGTGGGTGACTTCCGCTTTTGTATGCTGCGCAAGATGCTTGCCCCCGAAACGGACATCAACCGCAATGACCACCGCGTGATGGCCATCAAGTACGCCGTCCGCCGCGCCTGCGGAAGCCCGGCACGCTGGTACGGTCTTGAGAACTCGGCCATCATCATCGAGTACGTGCCGCTGTTTGCCCGCATGCGCCCGGCCGTTAAGCTCGTGCGCACCCAGGTGCCGCTCGAGGTTCAGATCGAAGAGGCCGAGGAAATGGAAGTCGACATCTTCTCGGACGACTTGGTCAACGGCAACGAAGCCGGTAAGGACATGAACGTCGATCCCACCGAGTTGCTCGAGAGCGTCGCCGATACGCCCGAACAACAACAGCTCGACGGCCTCGAGAACGAACAACTCAACGACGCCAACTTCTAGCGACGTCACAAATCAACAACAGCGGCCCTGCACCTCACGAGAGACGCAGGGCCGCTTTGTATTGCGGTAAAGCTATCGGCTACGAACGACGCGGCTCGGGAACCACGAGCCTATCGGGGCTCGCGCCCTCGGCATCCATCAGGCTCACGTAACGAATCGACGGATCCCCATACATCGCGTAGTAATAATTGCCCGTGCGCGCGCTAAAGCATCCGGTATAGATAGTCTTCTCGAACTTGCCATCGCCCATCCTGGACGCCCCCTCAATCATCACCACGCCCTCGAGCGAGCGGAACATGCGAACGACGTTTTCGGTCTCGCTCTCCTTTTGCGGGTAATTGGCATTGAGGTACGCCGCCTTTACAAAACGGCTCGGCGAATAGCAGTCACCCGGAATACCGCGCATGCCGGCACCCGCGCCATAGGGCTTGAGCTCGGCGCCACGCCATGTCGCCGTCTGCGGAAAATCGCTTGTGGCCGTGATATAGGTGCGCAGGTTTTCCATGTGCCACGGGAAGGCGGGCTGATTGGCAAGGGTGTCGACCGGATCGTCGTATACATGCAGGCCGTCAGCCATCATCTCGACCACGATGCTACGCTGGCTGTCGCCGATAATCCAATGGAGCAGCGACACGCCCAGCCCCTCTCCGGCAGATTTGGCGACAATCACCGTATCGTGCAGCGCGGCCTCGACCTCATCGACCGTCGAGAACGTCGCTGCCACCCAGAGGGGAAACTCATAGGCCGCGATGTTGGTCTTTCCATCAACCGGGCCCTCGGCATACTCGGCATAGCCGGGAAAGTTGAGCCCCGCCACAGCCAGACCCGCATCGTTACCGCAATCGAAAAACATGGGATAGTTCTTGTAATCGATGCACATACCGATCACCGCGTGTGCCGCTGTCGCGTCGTCGATAAACGAATACGGAATGTGAAACCCGCGCGGCATCACGCGAACCTGTTGGCCGTAGTCAAAGCTCCAGTCGAGGTTGCGTCCCAGATACATGTGGCCGGAATCATCGGTAAATCGAATACTCGTGCACATAGCGCCTCCTAGCCTTACGTTCTTGCTAAGCTTATTGTCACCAAACAAAAAGGCGCTAAACACAAAAGCCCGGACATGACAACAATGTCATACCCGGGCTATTCAAGCAGGATAAACTCAACCAAGTTGACCCCGCAGGTCGTCTAAGGGGTCAAAGTGCCGCAGATTGCCACGAAAGAGGAGCGAAGCGTACTTAAGGTACGCGAGCGACGATTGAGCGGCAAGGTGCGGTGCTTTGGTCCCCTTAGACCAACTTTCCAAGACAGTGGTCAATCATGTGCTGAACCATCTGTGCCTCGAAGCCCACAAAGTCCTGTTTGCGCTCGCGCATCTTGCCGTCGACGATCACGTCATAAGCGACCTTGCACTTGATATAGCGCGTGGACTTGGTGACCTCCTCGTGCGTCAGGCAGCTCTCCTCCATCTTGCTGGCACCCAGGCCAAACACCAGACGGGGGTTGTAGAGCACATGGGGCTCGCCGGCATCGTCCAGGTAGACGCAGACCTTCTTGGTGACGCCGATCTGGTTGGCGGCAAGGCAGCCGGCATCGTCGAGCGACTTGATGGTATCGATCAGGTCCTGTGCCACCGACTCGTCCTCGACGGTCGCGACCTCGCAACGCTGGGACAGAATAGCCTCGTCGTGGCAGAGCTCTTTAATCATACGTTCCTCCATAGGGGTCGTTGTAACTGCTTAAGTATACGGTACCCACACATTTTCATACGGAAAATACCGCCCGTCCGTTACAAAGCGCCGAACATCAACATGTGAGGAACAGCAAGGTTGTAAAGGCGATATAGTGAATGAGTTCGTGTCAATCGGCCTAAACTCGGGGCCGAACAAGGAAAGGGTATGCATGGACGAACTATTTCACGTTAGCGAGCGCAAGTCCACAATCGGGACCGAACTTCGCGCTGGACTGACAACGTTCCTGGCAATGGCCTACATCATTGCCGTCAACCCCGCGGTGCTCTCGGGCGCCGGCATCGATGCGGGAGCGCTCGCCTGCGCCACTTGCCTGGGCGCCGGCATCATGACCATCTGCATGGGCATCTTCGCCAACCGCCCGCTCGCCTGCGCTTCGGGCCTGGGCATCAACGCCATGATCGCGGGCATCGCCACCACCATGTGCGGCGGTGACTGGCACGTGGCCATGAGCGTTATCTTCCTCGAGGGTATCGTCATCTTGCTGCTCGTCCTGTGCGGCCTGCGCGAGGCCATCATGGACGCCATCCCCGTGGTCCTGCGCCACGCCATCTCGGTTGGCTTGGGCCTGTTTATCGCCATGATCGGCCTGTGCGACGCCGGCATCATCACCGCTGGTGCCGGTACGCTCGTCGGTCTGGGCGACATCGCCTCCCCCACCTTTATCGTCGGCATCATCTCCATCATCGTGACGGTTGCCCTGGCTTCCCGCAACGTGCCGGGCTCGCTGCTCATCGGCATCATCGTCGCCGTTATCGCCGGTATCCCGCTGGGCGTCACCCATGCGCCCGAGGGCCTTATCGCCCCGCTCGACTTCTCGACCTTTGGCGCCCCGTTTGCCAGCACCGCCGACGGCAACATGGCCATCGTGAAGGTTCTGACCGACCCGATGCTGCTCGTCGTTGCCTTCTCGCTGCTCATGAGTGACTTCTTCGACACCATGGGCACCGCGATGGCCGTCGCCAAGCAGGGCGAGTTCCTGACCGAGGACGGCAATGTCGAGGACATCCGTCCCATCCTGGTCGTCGACTCCGTGGCCGCTGCTGCCGGTGGCTTTATGGGCGTCTCCTCCATCACCACCTTCGTCGAGTCCACCTCTGGCGCTGCCGACGGTGGCCGCACGGGCCTCACCTCCGTCACCACCGGCGTGCTGTTCATTCTCGCCGCGTTCTTCTCCCCCATCGTCACCATCGTTTCCAGCGCCGCCACCTGCGGTGCCCTGGTCTACGTCGGCTACCTCATGATGAGCGAGGCCTCCGAGATCGACTGGTCCGACGTGTCGCAGGGTTTCCCGGCGTTCATGATTGTCGCCGGTGTGCCCTTCACCTACTCCATCTCTGCCGGCATTGGTCTGGGCTTTATCGCCTACGTGGTCGTCGCGCTCGTTAAGGGCGAGGCCTCCAAGATCAAACCGCTCATGTGGATCGCAGCCCTTGCCTTCCTCGTCTACTTCTTCGTAGCGTAGCGGCAAAGCTGCCAAAGCAGTACACCAAAGCGCGGAGTCGCATCGAGCGGGGTAGTGTCATTGCGTTTGGGGGTCGTG
>CABUBS010000161.1 GCA_902489855.1 uncultured Collinsella sp. | reverse complement strand
CCCGCCTCGACGTCCGTTCCGTCAAAATCGATGTCCTCGATCGCCTTGCCCTCGAGCACGCGCTTGCCAGCCATGACCTGCGCCAACGCTGGTGGAATGGCGGCGACATCGGTTTTAATCAGGTAGCCGCGGGCGCCCAGTTTAAGCGCCGACACAATGTACTCGTCATCCGAGAATGTCGTCAAAAACACCACGCGTGCCGTGGGTTCGTGCTCAAGGATCTCGCGTGCCGCCGATAGGCCGTCGCGTTCCGGCATCTGAATGTCGAGCAGCGCGATATCGGGTGCGTGTTCGGCATAGAGCGAAACCGCGTCGTTGCCGTTGGCGCCGGTACCCACTACCTCGATCTGCGGCTGGGCGCCCAGGATAATCTTGAGCGAATCGACCACTAAGCGGTCGTCGTCGACAACGATGAGCCTCATCGGTCCTCATCTCCTTGCTGTTTGGGGACGGTGGCAAACACGCGCCAGCCGGGGGCGCCGGCGCGCAGGCCGGCGGTGAAGGTTCCGCCAAGCGCCTCGACGCGCTCGCGCATGGAGGCGAGCCCCATGCCTTCTACGACGTTGCTGCTGCTCGCCGGGGTCGCGTCCGCGCCATCATCGGTAACGATGAGCTGGTAAAACGACGGATGCTCCATGCATCGTACGGTGACGGTCTGGGCGCAAGCGTGGCGCATGGCGTTGGAAAGCGCCTCGCGCAGGACCGCCGCAAAACAGTTGGCGACGTTTGCGGGTGCATGCTCGGCCAAAACTTCAAGCTCAATCTGCGGGCCGCCGTCCGAGCGCGCGCCTTCAACAATGCGTTCGAGCTGCACGGAAAGGTCGACGGCGTTGTCGTTGAGCGCGTGGACGCTGGTGCGCACAAGCTGGAGCGCCTCGTCAACCGTGCGTTTGACGTCGGCGAAATCGGCGGCAACCCTGGGCTCGTCGGCGTGGACCACGCGTAGGGCTTCGGCCTGCAGTGAGGCGCGCGTGAGCTGGTGCCCGACGTTATCGTGGATCTCGCGCGCGATGCGGGCGCGTTCGGCGAGCGTCGCGAGCTCGACTTCGTAGTCCTGGCGGTCGGCAAGGTCACGGTTGCGCGCTTCGAGCGCGAGGGCTCGTTCTTGCAGCTCGTCGCGGGTACGGCGCATGCGCTGCTGTTCGCGCTCCAACTGGGCGGTACGTAGCGATAGCAAGGTGGCGGCAACCGAAAGGATAGCGGTCAGCAGGAGCGTTCGGGTGGTGAGCGCGCCGCCGCGAAGGTCCGCGGCAAGCGCGCAGACAAACACGGCGCCAATCGCCAGCGCGGGCCAGATGCGTTCACGGCGCACGCGTCGCGCGATGTCATAGAGGGCGAGAGGCGCAAACGGCACAAACGTCGGCACGAAGACAGCCGCGATGATGTAAGCGTAACTTGCGGTCTCGCTCGCACGGCGGGCGCGGTTTCCCTGTGCGACCTCGGCCAGCGAGGTGGCAATAACGCCAAGGCAAAACGCCGCGACCAGGCGAGCGTCCACAGCAAGACCCATGGCGGCCGCAATACAGCACGCCAGCACGATCGATTTGTCGAAAAGCCTGTTCATACGGGTATTGTACGCGAAGCTGCGCGTGGTGGAGGGGCCGCCTGCGCAACCGTGACATTCCTCCCGCGCGGCAAAGCGGGGGCGTCGGCGGGCCGCGCGACCGAGCCCCCGCACTCGTGACAAAGCTCACTGGTGCGCGCCGTCCGCTCCTGCGATGATGCAATCGTACCGGGCCGCAAGCAACAGAAGGGCCGCCTCATGACAGATATCGTCCACGTCGAAAACCTCGTCAAGCGCTATGACGACCTTATTGCGCTCGACCACTTTAACCTGAGCATCGCCCCCGGCGAGATCTTTGGCCTGCTGGGCCCCAACGGCTCGGGCAAGACCACGTCCATCAACTGCATTTTGCAGCTGCTTGCCTACGACAAAGGCACCATTGAGCTGTTCGGCGAGCCCATGGCGCCCGCCCGCTACGACCTCAAGCGCCGCATCGGCGTGGTGCCGCAGCAGGTGGCGGTGTTTGACGAGCTCACGGTGCGCGAGAACATCGACTATTTCTGCAGCCTCTACGTCAACGACCGCAAGCACCGCCGCGCGCTGGTGAACGAGGCGATCGACTTTGTCGGGCTGGGCGACTTTGCCAAGTTCCGCCCCGGCAAGCTCTCGGGCGGCCTGGCGCGTCGCCTCAACATCGCCTGCGGCATCGCGCACAAGCCCGAGCTCATCTTCTTTGACGAGCCCACGGTGGCGGTCGACCCACAGAGCCGCAACGCCATCCTGGAGGGCATCTGCCGCTTGCGCGACGAGGGCGCCACAGTGGTGTATACCAGCCATTACATGGAGGAAGTCGAGCAAATCTGCAGCCGCATCATGATCATGGACGGCGGGCGCGTGCTGGCGCAGGGCACCAACGACGAGCTCAAGCGCATGATTCAGATGGGCGAGCGCGTGACTGTCGAGGTTGGCGCCGTAGAGACCGCCACGGTCGAGCGGCTGCGCGCCCTCGAGCACGTGCTTTCGGTTGAGCTGTCCGGCGGCGAGATCGTCTGCACCTGCGAAGCGAGCCCGCACAATTTGGTCGACATCCTCGACACGCTGCGCGCCGCCGATGTGGCGCTCGGCCGCGTGTGGAGCGAGCCACCGACCCTCAACGACGTGTTCCTCGAGATCACCGGCCGCGAGCTGCGCGACTAGGGGGCAGTCATGTTCAACACCATCATCACTACGGTCAAGACGCTGCTGCGCCGGCCGAGCACGTGGGTCTGGGGCGCTCTCTTTCCCATCGTACTTTCCACGATGTTCATGTTTATGTTTGCGAACCTCAGCTCCGACGGCACGGTCGACCCGGTGCCGGTGGCCGTCGTGGCGGACGAGGCTTGGGACGCTTCGACCTTTAAGGGCGTGGCGACGTCGCTTGCCAAGGAAGGCGGCGATCAGCTGCTCGAGATCCACGAGCTCGACGACGCAGCCGATGCGAACCGTGCGCTTAAGGCCGGCGAGGTCGCGGGCATCTACACGGTCGATGCCGCGGGCACGCCCAAGCTCACACTGCTTTCGAGTTATGACAGCTCGCGCGCCTCGTTGGTGCTCACCGACCGCAGCATCCTTGAGACGGTGGCAAGCTCGTATACACAAAATGCCGAGCTCATGTCCCAGATTGCCCAGGACAACCCGGCGGCGCTCGCCGACCCGGAGGCGGTTGCGCGCGCTCTATCGCTCGAGGGCGGTACCCGCCGCGTAAGCCTGACACGCACCACGCCCGATGGCACGGTCGTCTACTATTACGCGCTTTTTGGCCTGGTCGCGATGATGTCTGCGGAGTTTGCCGCCTTGAGCGTCGTCGACCTGCAGCCCAATCTGTCGGGCCTTGGCGCACGTCGCTGTGTGGGCGGTCTTTCCAAGACGGCATCGCTGACCGGCATCTTTGTCGGCTCGTGGCTGGTCTCCTTTGCCTCGATGACGATCGCGATCGGCTACGTGCGCCTGGTCGTGGGCGTCGACTTTGGCGGGCGCGAGGGGCTGTGTCTGGTGGGTGGCGCCGCTTCCGCGCTTGCCGCCACGGGCTTGGGCCTTTTTGTGGGCACGCTTCCCGTTAAGGGCGGCAAGGCGTCCAAGTCCGGCATCCTCACGGGCTTTGCTACCACGTGCGCCCTGTTCGCCGGCCTCTACGGCGAGCCGGCGATGGCGCTTGCCGACGACGTCGCCCGCGCCTGCCCGGCCGAGTGCTGGCTCAACCCCGTCAAGCTCATCTGCGACATGTTCAACCGCCTGTATTTCTTTGAGAACCTGGGCCCCTTTGTCGTTCGCGCCGGCGCGCTGGTCCTTATGGCGCTGCTGTTCGTTGCCGCCGCCACGCTGACCTTTGGAAGGAGCCGCTATGAGCACCTTTAAGACTGCGCTTCGCATGGCGCTGGCGCACCCGTTCTACCTGCTCATCTATACGGTGTTCATCTCGCTCATGGGCGTATTCATCGCGGCATCGGTGAGCTGGAACTCGTCGCAGCTCACCGAGTACGAGCCCTACGATGCCAACGTGATCGTGGTCGACCGCGACGACAGCGACCTTTCGCATGCGCTCACCAAGCACCTGGGGTCGCGCTTTGAGTTGGTCACGGGCGTCGGCGACGATACCTACGATCTTGCGGACGCGCTCTCCAAGAGCAACAGCGCCAAGGGTAGCGCCGACTGCGTGTTCTTTATCCCGGAGGGGTTTGAGAACGACCTGGTCGCGGCCGCCCGCGCGGGGGAGGCCCTGCCCAAGCTCGATGTGACCTACGGTGCCGGCACCATGGCGGCGGCGCTTTCGTCTGCTGAGGCCTCGCGCTGGATTTCGCTCGCGGGCGCTGCAGCGGCCCTAGAGCCCGCCGCCTCTAATGGTAGCGTCGCCAAGGCCGCCGAGCATGCCGCCGCCAAGCGCGCCGAGGTCCAGATTGAGCAGGTCAAGGTTGGTTCGACTGCCGCCGCCATGCTCAAGTCGTATTTCAACTTTGGCGCGTACGCGATTATCTCGTCGGTCATCGTATCGGTGGGGCTGGTGTTCTCGGGCATGAACGAGCCCGAGCGCGTGCGTCGTATGGATGCCGGCCCAATCTCCCCCACACCGTTGA
>CABUBS010000160.1 GCA_902489855.1 uncultured Collinsella sp. | reverse complement strand
TACATGGCCGGTCTCATCAGCTACCCGCGTGTCGACAATACCGTGTACCCTGCGACGCTCGATCTGGGCGCCGTGGTGAGCGACCTGGCAAAGATTAACCCGGCGCTGGAGCCCGTGTGCAAAAAGGTGCTTGCCGGCCCCATGAAGCCCACGCGCGGCAAAGTTGAGACCACCGACCACCCGCCTATCTACCCCACGGGCGAGGGCGATCCGTCCACGCTCGATGGCGGCCAGCGCAAGCTCTATGACCTCATCGCCCGCCGCTTCCTGGCGACGCTTATGGGGCCCGCGACCATAGAGAACACCAAGCTCGAGCTCGACGTCAACGGCGAGCCGTTCGTGGCTTCTGGTGACGTGCTCGTGACCCCGGGTTTCCGCGAGGCATACCCGTACGGCCTTAAGCGCGACGAGCAGATGCCGCCGCTGGAGCAGGGCGATACGGTCGACGTGTTCGACATTAAGCTCGAGGCCAAGCAGACCGAGCCGCCCGCGCGCTACAGCCAGGGCAAACTCGTGCAGGAGATGGAGAAGCGCGGCCTGGGTACCAAGTCCACGCGCGCGAGCATCATCGAGCGCCTGTATGCCGTGCGCTACCTCAAAAACGATCCCGTGGAGCCGAGTCAGCTGGGTATCGCCATCATTGACGCGCTGACGCAGTTTGCCCCGCGCATCACGAGCCCTGATATGACCAGCGAGCTCGATGGCGATATGACCCGCGTGGAGCGCGGCGAGGATACCGAAGAGCATGTCGTGACGCACTCGCGCGCACTGCTGGCTGGCGTGCTCGACGAGCTGCTCAAGCACACGCAGGAGCTGGGCGACGCCATCAGCGACGCCGTCACGGCCGATGCGCGCGTGGGCGCCTGCCCCAAGTGCGGCAAGGACCTGGTTATGAAGACGAGCGCCAAGACTCGCGGCAGCTTCATTGGCTGCATGGGCTGGCCCGACTGCGACGTGACCTATCCGGTGCCGAGTGGCGTCAAGGTAAGCCCGCTCGAGGGCGAGGCCGCCGTGTGCCCCGAGTGCGGTGCGCCGCGCATTAAGTGCCAGCCGTTCCGCCAGAAGGCCTTCGAGATCTGCGTGAACCCCACGTGCCCCACCAACTACGAGCCCGACCTTAAGGTGGGCGAGTGCAAGGTGTGTGCCGAGGCCGGACGCCATGGCGACCTGATCGCGCATAAGAGCGAAAAGAGCGGCAAGCGCTTTATCCGCTGCACCAACTACGACGATTGCGGCGTGAGCTATCCGCTACCGGCGCGCGGCAAGCTCGAGGCGACGGGCGAGACCTGCCCCGAGTGCGGTGCTCCCATCGTGGTGGTCAACACGGCACGTGGCCCGTGGCGCATCTGTGTGAACATGGACTGCCCGACCAAGGAAAAGAAGCCCGCCCGCGGCCGCAAGACCACGACCAAGGCGAGCGCGGCGAAGAAGACGACGGCCAAGAAGACGACCGCTAAGAAGACCACGACCAAGAAGTCGACTGCCAAGAAAGCAACCGCCGACAAATAGCCGAACAGCGACACGCCACAGCAACAGGGGCTGGGTGCGCGAATCCAAACGCGCACCCGGCCCCGCTCATGAGGTCTTGCGGCCGCGGGCGGGCTTCTTTTCCTTGGTCGGGCAGTCCCGGCCCCGCTCATGAGTTGCGGTGAAATAGTTCTTATTTGAGCTTGTAGGGCTCAAAAACCGGAACTATTCCACCGCAACTTCTTGTTGGTTGGGGAGTTTAGTTCACTTCGACGGGTTTGGCTCCGGGATAGCGCTCCTCAAAGTCTAGACGGTACTTATTGTCATTGGTGCCCGCCACGTTGTCGCGTGACAGCGGCGTCACGATCTCATTCTTGTGGTCCGCGGGCTTGGCGTATTTCAGGCTGATCTCCCAGGCATCGCAGATCGCGTCGATGCGGTGATCCAAGTCGTCGTACAGGGCGATGATGTCCTTCCAAGAGCTGTAGTTCTTGGAGCTCGCCGGGACGTCCAGGTCCTCGACGATGTCGTAATACTGCTCGATGGTGTCCTCCGTGCGCTCGGCGACGTCGGCGAGATTCTGACGGGTGGTGCGATCTTCTTCCAGATAGCTGCCGTTGAAGTTCTGCGCGCAGCCGCGGACCTGGCTGTCGAGATCTTCGAGCAGATCGTAGTATTCGCTCAGCCGACGGTAGAGGTTCTGCTCGGAGAGCGTCGCCTCGCCGCCATCCTCATCGTCATCGTCATCATCGTCGTACAGGCTGTTCGGATCGCCGAGGGGCTTTAGGTCATCGTCATCGTCATCGTGGTGCAGCTCGGTTACCTCGGCAGTCGTCTGCGTGGAAGCGCTGTCGAACGGTTTGATCACAAAGAAGATGACCAGGGCGATGATAATCGCCACCAGCACAACGATAATGGCGATAAGCGGCCCGGTGCCGCTCTTTTTGGGAGCGGGCGCTTGTGGCTGAGCGGGTGCGTATGCAGGTGCCGGCTGCTGCTGAGGTGAACCGCCCACGACAGGGATGCGCTGCGTGGTCTCGACCGACACGGCACTTGCGGCGGGGTCGGGGCGATAGGCGAGAGGGTCGTCCGCCTTGGTTTGAGGCGTATCAAGGGAGCCGGTCTGCTCAAACGCGGGCTGGTCATTGCTCGCGGCCGATTGCTCAACGGGTGCACCGCACGAGGTGCAGAACTTGGCGTCGTCTGCAAGAAGCTTGCCGCACGAGGCGCAATACCGAGACATTGCCACTCCTTTCGCCACATTTCAATGCAATAAAACGATTATACCCAGCGTCCAAAACTCCCCATCATAAGTTGCGGTGAAATAGGGAGTGTTTGGCGGCCTCAGGGCTGTAGACAGTCCCTATTTCACCGCAACTTAGTAGTCGCAGGCGACTAGGTGGGATTTGGGGTGCGCCGGACGCTGGGGTATCATGGCTTGGTTGGTATATCTGCATTTACGCGCCTTGTAGGAAGGGACTGCGCCCATGGCTTTTGAGCCCGCTCAACATAGCTTTATCACGCTCGAGGGCGTCGACGGCGCCGGCAAGTCCACGCAGGCGCGCCTGCTGGCCCGCGCGCTCGACCTTGCCGGCTACCAAGTCGTAACCCTGCGCGAGCCGGGCGGCACCGCCATCAGCGAAAAGATCCGCGCCCTGCTGCTCGACCCCGCCAACACGGCGATGGGCGATACCTGCGAGCTGCTGCTCTACGAGGCCGCGCGCGCCCAGCTGGTGCACGAGGTCATCGCGCCCGCCCTCGCGGCCGGCAAAGTGGTCCTGTGCGACCGTTTCTACGACTCCACGACCTGCTATCAGGCGTTTGCCGATGGCCTCGATCGCCAGATGGTGCGCGACGCCAACAACCTGGCCGTCGCGGGTACGCATCCGGCGCTCACGCTCGCCTATCGCATCACGCCCGAGCAGGCGGCGCTGCGCATGGCCGCCCGTGGTGCGGCCGACCGCATGGAGGCCAAGGGCATGGCCTTCCAAGAGCGCGTCTACCAGGGATTTTGCGCCATTGCCGCCGAGGAGCCAAACCGCGTAAAGCTCATCGACGCCACCGCGCCCATCGAGGAAGTCTTCGAGAAGACGGTCGAGCAGGTTCGCGCGTACGGTCTCGACATTCCGCAGGAAGCCGTCGCCGCCGCGCTTGCCAAGGAGGCCGAGTAACATGGCCCCCGCTCAGGCAAGCCTGCTGGCCAAGCTCGACACCCAAGAGCGCGTGCGCGACTTTTTGACCAATGCCGTCGCTAGCGGTCGCGCATCGCACGCCTACCTGTTTTTGGGCGCGCCCGGCGCGGGCAAGCTCGACGCCGCGTGGGCGCTCGCCCAAGCCTTCCTGTGCGAGCAGGACGGCTGCGGCGCATGCGACAGCTGCGTGCGCGTCTCTCGGCATACGCATCCTGACGTGCACTATTACACGCCCGAGAGCGCCACGGGTTACCTCATCGCCCAGACCCGCGAGCTGCTCGATGACGTGCCGCTGGCGCCCATCCGCGCCAAGGCCAAGGTCTACATCATCGACCGTGCCGAGCAACTGCGTGCCAACACCGCCAACGCACTGCTCAAAACGCTCGAGGAGCCGCCCGAGGGCGTTATGTTTATCTTGCTGGGCACCTCGGCCGACGTGATGCTGCCCACTATCGTGAGTCGTTGCCAGTGCGTGCCGTTTCGGCTGGTATCGCCCGCCGTCGCCGCGCAGTCCGTGAGCCGCGCCACCGGTCAGGAACTTGCGCGTTGCCGCATGGCGGTCGCCGTGGCGGGAAGCCCCACACGCGGCATCGAGTTTCTTAAGAGCGCCGAGCGCCAGGACGCCCGCCGCCAGATGGTCCGTGCCATCGACTCACTCATTGCCGCCGACGAGGCCGACGTGCTCAGTCGCGCCAAGTCGCTCATCGTCGCCGTCAAGGCGCCGCTCGCCGAGGTCAAGTCCACGCAGGAAAAGGTACTCGAGCAAAACGCCGACTACCTGTCGCGTGGAGCATTGAAGCAGCTTGAGGACCGCAACAAGCGCGAACTCAATGCGCGCGAGCGTTCGGGTATCATGGAAGCGCTGGCGAGCGCGCGGACGCTCATGCGCGATGTGCTGCTGACACTTCAGGACGAGGCGGCCGACGTGGTGAACGAAGACGTGCGCGACACGATCAAACTTAACGGGTACGACT
>CABUBS010000159.1 GCA_902489855.1 uncultured Collinsella sp. | reverse complement strand
CGCTCGCGCATCTCGCCCGAAAGCTCAGCGACGGTCGCCTCGGGCCGCAACCGCACCATGATCCACGAGGACGCGCGCGTGCTCGGCCTCAACTCCTACATTGGTGAGATGGGCGGCCTGGTTATGTACGACCTCAAAGCCAACGATTGGGAGTATCTGACCGGTGACATGCCTTACGACCCCGCCTGTGGCTTCACGCCGCACCAGGTGATCGAGCAGACCGGCGTGTGCGAGAAGATCCTTGCCCGCTGGCCGCACAAGATCGAGTACCACAACGACATGTCGACCGGCTACAAATACCGTGAGGTCACCGTCGGCATGCGCGGCGATGTGCCCGACGATGAGGTCCAGGCCATCCTGGACGAGGCCGGCTGCGGTCTGATCTGGGCTTGCAACGGCCATCTGACTCACCTGTCCAAGCCGACGACGCTCGAGCTCGATCGCGTCGAGGACGGTCGCGCATTCAACATCAACCCCGCGGGCCTCAACAAAGGCGTCGCCATTGCGCGCTTCTGCGAGCACCTGGGGATCGAGCGCGAGGAGACGTTGGCGCTCGGCGATTCCGAGTCCGACTTCTACATGGCCGATCACGTGGGCACGTTCTGCCTGGTCGAGAATGGCCTGACGAGCGCCGGCGCGCTCGAGTTCCTGGCTGCTTGCGAGAACGCTTTCGTTACGCGCGGCAAAATTGTCGACGGTTGGGCGGCGACGGCAGAGCTGCTGGTCGCGGCGCGTTCGTAGCGCGGCGTCGCCGCACGTGGACATGTCTTTTCGAGAGAGACTGGTGAGGTAATGTCCGATATCGAGAATCCGGCAGGCGACACGCGCCCGATTGGCGTGTTCGATTCTGGTTTGGGCGGTCTGACGGTTGCGCGCGCGATTGCGACGGCGTTGCCGCACGAGTCCGTCTACTACTTTGGCGACACCAAGCGCTGCCCCTACGGCACGCGCACCGAGGATGAGGTGCGCTCGTTTGCGCTGCAGGCGGGTCGTTGGCTTTCGAAGCACGACGTCAAGATTATGGTCATCGCCTGCAACACGGCGACCGCTGCGGCCTTGCGTCTGGCCCAGCAGGTGCTCGACGTTCCCGTGATCGGCGTGATCGCGCCGGGTGCCCGTGCGGCAATCAACAGCACGCGTACGCGTCGCGTGGGCGTGCTCGCCACCAACCTCACCATTCGCTCGGGCGCCTACACGCGCGCCATTCAGGACCTGGATGCCGGCGTCGATGTATACGGCTGTCCTGCCTCGAGCTTTGTCGAGGTTGTCGAACACGAGCTCGCCTCGGGTGCACATCTGCAGGAACAGTGGCTTGAGAACGAGGACATCTTCGATACGCCTGCCGTGCGTGCGCTGGTGGGTGCCACGGTTGAGCCGCTGCGTGACCACGGTATCGATACCGTGGTGCTCGGCTGTACGCATTTTCCGCTGTTGGTGGGACCTATCCGGCATGCGCTGGGGCCTGGGGTGCGCGTCGTGAGTTCCGCCGAGGAGACTACACGCGAGCTGACCGATATCCTCACGCGCCGCGAGCAGTTGGCGGGCGATGCCGCCGAGCCGCAGCATCGTTTTGCCACGACGGCCGATAACATTGCCGAGTTTGCGGTGGCGGGCAGCTTTATCTTTGGTCAGCCGCTCAAGAGCATCGAACATATCGATATCGATGAGCTGAAATAGATGTAAGGCAGCCGCCAAAGCCTTCGCCACATCTTTTGCCGAAAGGATATTTCTATGGAGTACATGCAGGTCAACCGCGCCAACGGTCGCGCCGCCAACGAGTTGCGCCCCGTTAAGCTCACCCGTGGCGTCATGAAGCACGCCCACGGCTCGTGTTTGGCCGAGTTCGGCGACACGCGCGTGCTGTGCGCCGCCACTATCGAGGAGGGTGTGCCGGGCTGGCGCAAGGGCGCCAAAGCTGGTTGGGTAACAGCGGAGTACGCCATGCTGCCGGCATCGACCGGCAAGCGCTGCAAGCGCGAGCACGCCAACCGCAAGGGTCGCTCCATGGAGATCGAGCGTCTCATTGGTCGCAGTCTGCGTACCGTCGTCAACATGAAGGCGCTCGGCGAGTACACCGTCACCGTTGACTGCGATGTGATTCAGGCCGATGGCGGCACGCGTACAGCGAGCATCACCGGCGCCTGGGTGGCGCTGCGCGACGCCCTCGCCATGTGGGTCGAGGCGGGCAAGATCGAGCGCATCCCGCTTATCGGCCAGGTGGCTGCCATCTCCATGGGCGTTGTCGACGGCAATACGCTGCTTGACCTCGATTATTCCGAGGACAGCCATGCCGAGGTCGACATGAACCTCGTCGCCACCGACACCGGCGAGATGATCGAGCTCCAGGGCACCGGCGAGCAGGCGCCCTTCGACCGCAAACGCCTCAACGCCCTGCTCGACCTGGGCGACAAGGGTATCGCCGAGCTCATCGAGCTTCAACGTCAAGCCATCGCCTAACCTGCCAAAAGGGGCAGGTTTATTTTGGTAGGTTTTATCTGGGAAAACGTCGAAGTATAAGACTGCCGTTGATTGAGAGGGGAGAGAGGCCGAGGTCCTCGTCGTCCTCAACACGGCATTGCTATAGAGACAAGGAGGCCAGTCATGGCACTTGAGAAGATTGACATCGACACCCTTGACCCGGCGGCGACCATCGTCGTGGCAACGGGCAACGCCCACAAGCTCACTGAGATCGAGGCCATTTTGGGCAAGGTCATGCCCGAGGTGCGCTTTGTGGCGCTCGGCCAGCTGGGTGATTTTGACGATCCCGAGGAAAACGGCACGACGTTTTTGGAGAACGCCATCATCAAGGCGCAGGCTGCGGTCGAGGAGACGGGCCTTATGGCCATCGCCGACGATTCCGGCCTGGTCGTCGACGCGCTGGGCGGCGAGCCGGGCGTGTATAGCGCGCGCTATGCGGGCGTTCACGGCGACGATGCCGCCAACAACGCCAAGCTGCTCGTTAACCTGGAAGGTGTGGCGGACGATGAGCGCACCGCGCGCTTTATGAGTGTCGTTGCGCTCATCGACACGGATGGTCTGGTTACCTATGGCGAGGGCACCTGCGAGGGCGTTATCGCGCACGAGGGCCGCGGCGATCACGGCTTTGGCTACGACCCGCTGTTCCTGCCGGTCGATACGCCGGGCAAGACCATGGCCGAGCTCACGGCGGACGAGAAGAACGCCATTAGCCATCGATTCCATGCGCTCGAGCACCTATCCGCCAAACTGACGGGCGAGGAGTAGGCCGTGCGCGCGGTGGTGCAGCGCGTGCTCAACGCCGGCGTGACGGTCGACGGCGAGTGCGTGGGTCGCATTGGACGCGGCTACCTGGTGCTGCTGGGTGTGGGCCATGGCGATACGCGTGCCGAGGCCGACAAGCTGTGGGGCAAGCTCCGCGGGCTGCGTATCAACGAGGACGAGAACGGCAAGACCAACCTGGCACTTGCCGATGTCGACGGCGAGGTGCTCGTGGTGTCGCAGTTCACGCTGTTTGCCGACTGCCGCCACGGCCGCCGTCCGTCGTTTACGGATGCCGGCGCTCCCGATGTCGCTAACGAGCTCTACGAGTACTTCCTGACGCTCGTTCGCCAAGATGTCGAACACGTGGCGCACGGCATCTTTGGCGCCGATATGAAAGTCGACTTGGTCAACGACGGCCCATTCACCATCGTCCTCGATACCGACAATCTGTAAGTAGCAAAATTAGCTACTTGCGCGGGGTTGTAACAGGGTGCTATAGTATTAGAGTTTTGTCTATCTTAGGGGTATTATCCCCTTTTTGAATTGCACCTTCTGGAGGCCTGTTCATGGAAGAGATGGAAGTCAATCACGTCGACGACATCCACGAGAAGCTGACCGATATGGTGGGCGATCGCGTTAAGGTGAAGGCCAACATGGGCCGCACCCGCGTCGTCGAGCGCATGGGCACCATCAAGAGCGTCCACCCCGCCGTCTTTATCGTCGAGGTTGACGAGCGCCGCGGCCGCAAGTCGCGTCAGTCCTACCAGTACATCGATGTCCTCACCGGTCAGGTCGAGCTGTTCGACCCCGAGAGCGGCGAGCACATTTTTACCCCGCTCGGCAATCAGCTCGAGGAGCACTAGCGGTGACCGATTGGTCCCTGACCCTTTCCGCGCCGGCAAAGATTAACCTCTACCTGGGGGTTCATACCGAGCGCGATGACCGCGGCTACCACAGGGTCGATTCCCTGATGGCAGCCGTCAGTCTTTCCGATACCGTGACGGTCACGCCGGCGCAGGCGCTGACTGTCCAGACGGTTCCAGCATCAGATTTTCCCATGCAAAAGAATACGGCGTATCGGGCTGCGATTGCTATGGCCGAGCATTATGGTCGCGAGGCAAACATCTGCGTGACGATTGAGAAGCGCATTCCATTGTGCGCCGGCTTGGGCGGCCCCTCGACGGATGCGGCCGCGGTCATTGTCGCCTTGGCGGAGCTCTGGGGAAGTGATCGCACCGACCCCGTGCTCGACGACATCGCGCGCGGCATTGGTGCTGACGTCCCGTTCTTTTTGCACGCGAGCCCTGCGTTCTACGTAGGTGGGGGAGACGTGCTGGCAACTGAGTACCCCGCGCTGCCCGCAACGCCCGTCGTGTTGGTCAAGCCGCGCGAGGCAAGTGT
>CABUBS010000158.1 GCA_902489855.1 uncultured Collinsella sp. | reverse complement strand
GGTGCAAAGTAACCTTGCCCCTTTGCACCATAGCAAAAAGGGGCAAAGCCATCTGTTGGCTTTGCCCCTTCCTTAGCTTGATTTACTCATCCATGAGATAGTAGTGGCCCAGCGCGTCGGCGCCCAGGATGGCGTTTGCGACCATCTCGGGCGTCACCTCAAACGGCATGTTGCACATGGTGTCCTCGGGCGCGCAGGCGGCCTCGGCAACAATCATGGCTTGCTCGCGCGTAAGCTCGGCAACGCCAAGTTCCTTCATCGTGACCGGCAGGCCAAGCTCAATGCAGAAGCCCAAGACTTCCTCGAGTTTCTCAGTCGGGGCATCCTCGAGTACCAGCTGGACGATAGTGCCAAAGGCGACCTTCTCGCCGTGATACATGCCGTGGCACTCGGGCAGCATCGTCAGGCCATTGTGGATGGCATGAGCAGCAGCAAGGCCCGAGCTCTCAAAGCCAATGCCCGAAAGCAGCGTATTGGCCTCGATGATATGCTCGACGGCAGGCGTGAGCGCACCCTTCTCCAGCGCGACCTTGGCCTTGACGCCATCGGCCATAAGCGTCTCGTAGCAGAGCTTGGCGAGCGCCAGGCCGGCCATTCCGCCTTTGCCGCCGGCACAAGTACCACCGTCGGCATCATGCGTCGCCTGGGCCTCAAAGTAGGTTGCGAGCGCATCGCCCATGCCGGAAACCGTCAGGCGCACCGGGCTCGCCGCGATAACCGTCGTATCCATAAGGACGATATTGGGGTTTGCCTTAAGGAAGAGATATTTATCGAACTGGCCGTCATCGGTGTAGAGCACCGAAAGTGCCGAGCACGGTGCATCGGTCGAAGCGATGGTGGGGCAAATGATAACCGGGGACTCCAGGTAATAGGCAACAGCCTTCGCGGTATCGAGGATCTTGCCGCCACCGACACCGACGATGATGTCGCAACCGTTGTCGCGAGCGAGCGCAACCAGGCGATCGACCTCGCCCTTGGAGCACTCGCCGTTAAAGTCCTCAAACAGCAGCTCGGCCTTAGCCTCGGCAAAGCTGCCCTCGATCTTGGCACCAACGCGCTTCTTGCCCGAAGGCGTCACGATGACGAGGGCCTTAGCGCCGAGCGGCTCGACATAGGAGCCGAGCTTGGCGAGCTCGTCCGGACCCTGGATGTACTTGCTGGGGCTATTGAAGATTGCAGCCATTTTTATCCCATTCTCTAAAAGAAAAAAAGGGGCTCCGTACAGATACGTGCGGAGCCCCTCGTTACGATAACAAGAGTCGATTAGAAATCGATGTCGGTGTCGTAGTAGCAAGCCTTGAGAATCTTCTCGAAGTCGGCAGCCTTGGTCTCACGCGGGTTCTCGGGCGTGCAGGCGTCCTGCTCGGCGTTCGCGGCGATCTCGGGGAGCTTCGCGAGGAACTCCTCCTCGGAAACCATCTGCGGGTTCTCGGCGTCGACCTTCACGCCACCATTCGCGTAATCCTTGATGGACTGCGGAATGTTGAGCTGGTCGTTGAGGTCGCGGATCTTCTGGACGAGCGCAGCGATGAGCTCCTCGTTGGTCTCGCCGGGAAGGTGCAGGATCTCCTTGGCCACGTAAGCGTAACGCTCGGCAGCACGGGGATCCTTGGAGTTCCACTGGATGACCTTGCCCAGGTACATGGCGTTAGCAGCACCGTGGATGATGTGGCCGTTCTCAAAGGCCGCACCGGTCTTGTGAGCCATGGAGTGAACGATGCCCAGCAGGCCCGAGGAGAAGGCGATACCGGCGATGCACTGAGCCTCGTGCATGTGCTGACGGGCCTCATGGTCGCCAGCATAGGACTTGGGCAGCCACTCGACGATCTCGCGGATGCCGTGCAGAGCGTTGGCGTCGGTGAACATGGAAGCACAAGTGGAAACGTAAGCCTCCATGCAGTGGGTCAGAGCATCCATGCCGGTGTGTGCGCACAGCTTGGCGGGCATGGTGTAGGTGAGCTCGGGGTCGACGATGGCGACATCAGGGGTGATGTTGAAGTCGGCCAGCGGGTACTTGATGCCCTTGGCGTAGTCGGTAATGACGGAGAACGCGGTGACCTCGGTAGCGGTGCCGGAGGTAGAGGAGATGGCGCAGAAATGAGCCTTCTGACGCAGCTCAGGGAAGCTGAACGGCTGGATGATGTTATCGAAGGACTCCTCGGGATACTCGTAGAAGACCCACATGGCCTTAGCGGCATCGATGGGCGAGCCGCCGCCGATGGCGATAATCCAGTCGGGCTCGAACTCGCGCATAGCCTCGGCGCCCTTCATGACCGTCTCGATGGACGGGTCGGACTCGACGCCCTCGAACAGCTTGACCTCGAAACCGCCTTCCTTAAGGTCGTTCTCGACGTCCTGCAGGAACCCGCCGCGGCGCATAGAGCTGCCGCCAGAAACGATGATGGCCTTCTTGCCCTTGAGGTTCTTCACCTCGTGGCGAGCGCCCTCACCAAAGTACAGATCGCGAGGATTGGTAAAACGTCCCATACTGTGCCTCCTAAACAAGCCCCTCTTAGACTTGCGTATATAACGGAGCACCCAATTGGCTCCGTTAGGACCGGTTTGCGCGTTGCCGGCGATGGCAATGCACGATGTCTTAACGTCTCAACGCTCAGACAAACATTATTTTACCGTTCTGGTTGGTCAGTTATTCACCTAAAGCCAACAATGATGAAACGTTTTTTCTATCCCTGAAGACCCTTGTGGGGCATTCATACTCCCAAGCTGGGCAAACGTTTTATCAGGGTTGACTACATATCCCGGGCAGGGCTGTGCCCCTCCAAAATGTGCCCCGTTCGCCGCCAAAAATCGACCGTTTACGGCACTGTGATACCACTCGGTCGTCCAAGGTGCCGACATTTGTGCGACATCCGTCTTCGTGGTGCAAAGGTGCAAGTCCAAGCGCGGCACCCCCGGTGTGCCACATGCGGGTAAACTAGAACTTTATATAGAGACATTTGAACCCTAACCGCAGCAAAGGAGGCCCCATGGCATTCGATCCCATTCAAGAGGATTGCCATCGCCTCGTTCTTGAGGCCTTGCGCCGCGACAATATCCCGCTCACCGACGGTGCCGCCGTAGAGCGTCTGATGGAACAATTCACCCGCAACCCTGCACCGCTCATCGTGCACGACCGCGACCGCGCCGGGCACCTCATTGCCAAGGTGGTCGAGGCTGTCGACTACCGCATCCCCTTTATCCCCGACGATGCCCAAGCTGAGCAAGAAGAAGCCGCGGCCGAGAACATGCTCCGCGAGGCAGCCGCGCTCGATCCGGCCAACTGGGATGCCCAGCGCATGCTGACGGCGCTCACCGCCGAATCCAACGAGGAATACGTGCAATATCTGGTGTCCAAGTGCGACGAGGTGGAGCACGATCTGGCGCTCAAGATTGCCTCGGCGCAGGACCCCTACGAGCGCGAGGCCGCAGGCGACCTGACCCGCCGTCCCTACCTGCGCTGGCTTGCCGCCTTGGCATCGCGCGCGCTCATTAGCGGCCGCTACCGCATGTCGCTCGAAGCCGCAAATCGCAGCTTGGACTTTGCGCCCAACGATCCTGCCGGCGTTCGCCACACCGCAATGCTCGCCATGGCAAAGCTCGAATACCCCGCTGAGGAGCTCAAGCGCTTTCGCTCTGCCCACTCCGTCCCCTATCTTGCCAACACGCCGCTGCGCCGTCGTCCCAAGGATGCGGAACGCAACTTGGACCCGTGGACGCTCATCGCGCTGATGAGCGCTGCCTGGCGCGAGCTGGATTACGAGGGCGCCGAACACTACCTGCGCATCCTTGCGCGCTCGTGCCCGCACGCAGCCGAGGCGCTCTACTTCCAAACCGAGTTTCCCGATGGCGTCTATGCCCGCGTCAACGTGGGCGTGGGCTCCACCGATGAGCTCGTCCTTGCCCTGTCCGAGGCGACGCCGGTGCTACAGGAGGGCCTGGGCGCGCCCGACAACGCCAGCTTTGCCGCCTGGGTCGCCACCAACGACATCGTGCGCTCCCAGATCGACGAGCGCATCCTGCGTGCAGCCGAGCAGGGGCTTCCATTTAAGGGAGGGGACCTCTAATGGATCCGAGCGTCTACATCCCCGCCTACTTGGAGCGCACCTATCTGGCGTCGCACCCCGAGCTCACCGATGCAGCACGCGAGCTTGTCCATAACGACATTAGTGCGAATCCCCAAAAGTATGCGCAGTCCGAGCATGCTCAGGCGCTGCTGTCCTATGCCGGTGTTCATCGCCACCTGCTCGACGAGCTCCATCGCATCGAGGACATGGGCAGCGACGAGGAATTTGAGCAGACGCGCAACCGCCTGTTCGACGATATGCGTGATGAACTGCTCAAGATCGTCCGCATCGATGCGCTGGCCGTCGATGCCCAGCTACTCGCCATCATCCTAGCGGACACGCCCGTCGACGCCTGCCTGGGCGACCTGATGAAGCTCGAGACGAGCACGGCCGACTACCTGCAACAGAGCGTGCCCGGGTTTGATATGGAGGCCCCGCACTACTGGGCCAATAATGTTTTGGCCGACGGTGTCACCGCAGCGGACCTTACCGTGAGCGAGCCGGCCCTTATCGGGTGGCTCCACACGCTCGAGGCCATCTCGCAGCTGTGCATGGCGAGCGCCCGCTACCGCGCTGCTGCCAACTACGCGAGCTGATGC
>CABUBS010000157.1 GCA_902489855.1 uncultured Collinsella sp. | reverse complement strand
TTGTACATGCCCACACGGTGCATGTCGAAGACGTCCCTTTTTGCATCGGGGGCATGCGGGATAAGCGCTTTCGATGTTGATGCCCCGCGGCGCGAGTTATGGGTACGATGGTTTCAGGGGAGGTATCGCCATGAAACTTGGTTGCGTCATTATGGCTTCGGGCGAGGGCAAGCGGTTTGGCTCTAACAAGATGCTCGCCGATATCTATGGCGAGCCGCTGATTGTCCGGACCATCGATTCGGTTCCCCGGGGCTTTGACGTCGTGGTTTCGACGCGTTGGCCCGAGGTCGCTAAGATTTGCGAGGACAAGCATTGCCCGTGTGTGCTGCACAATGGCGAGCTGCGCAGCGAAAGCGTCCGTGCGGGCCTTTCGTGGGGAGCCGAACGCAACTGGAAAGGTTGCCTCTTTTTGCCGGGCGACCAGCCGCTCGTGAGCGCGGATTCTTTTGAGGCTATGGTTCGTGCGTTTGACGAGTGTGGCCGCAAACATCCGGTGCGTCTTGCGTGCAACGGTGAGCCTTCGAGCCCGGTGCTCTTTCCGGCGGAACTGCTCGATGCACTTATGTGTCTTGAGGGCAAGGACGGCGGCGGTTCGATCCTCAAGGACCGTACCGACGTGGTGCTGGTCGAGGCGCGTGCCTACGAGCTGTGGGACGTCGATACCGCCAAGGGACAGCAACGCATAACGGAGCATATCGCCGCCTGCTCGTATTTTGATCGCGTGGCCAACTGCATCAATCAATAAGGAGCAATTATGATCATCATCAAAAACGGCGCGCTCGTGACGCCCCAGGGGCTTCGCCGCGCCGATCTTGCCATGGAGGGCGATAAGATTGTGCGGATTGCCGCGGCAATCGAGCCGGGCGAGGGCGATACCGTCCAGGACGCCACCGACTGTTGGGTGTTCCCCGGCTTTATCGACGGCCACACGCACATGCAGTGCTGGACTGGCATGGATTGGACGGCCGATAGCTTTGAGACCGGTACGCGTGCGGCTGCCTGCGGCGGTACGACGACCATCGTGGACTACGCGACGGCCGATCGCGGCGTGACCATGCCCGATGCCTTGGCCGAGTGGCATCGCCGCGCCGACGGAACCTGCACGGCCAACTACGCGTTTCATATGGCACTCGCCGAGTGGAATGAACGCAACCGCGCCGATCTTTCGGCCATGCGCGAGGCGGGCGTGTCGTCGTTTAAGACCTACTTTGCCTATGACCACCTGCGCCTGGACGACGCCGAGACGCTCGAGGTGCTGGAGGAACTCAAGCGCGTGGGCGGCATGCTCTGCGTGCATTGCGAGAACGGTACGCTGGTGAATGAACTGCAGAAGCGCGTGTTTGAGCAGGGTATCCACGGGCCCGAGGGCCACGCGCTCAGCCGTCCGGACGTGTGCGAGGCCGAGGCAGTGAGCCGTCTGCTATATCTGGCGCACCTGGCCGGCGACGCACCGGTCAACGTGGTGCACCTTTCGACCAAGCTGGGGCTCGAGGCCATTCGTGCCGCCAAGGCGCGCGGGCAGAAGAATATCTATGTCGAGACCTGCCCTCAGTATCTGATGCTCGACGATACGTGCTATTTGGAGCAGGGCGAGGACGGCTTTGCGGGCGCCAAATATGTGATGAGCCCGCCGCTGCGCCATGCGGGCGACCGTGCGGCACTGCGCGAGGCGCTTGTGGCCGGCGAGATCGATACGATCGCGACCGACCACTGCAGCTTTAACCTGCACGGGCAAAAGGACCGCGGGCGCGACGACTTCCGCGCGATTCCCAACGGCGGACCCGGTGTGGAGCATCGTCCCGTCGCGATCGCTACGAGCTTTGAGGGACAGCTGGGCCCCGAGGACCTCTGCCGCCTGATGAGCGAGAACCCGGCGCGCGTCTTTGGCATGTATCCGCGCAAGGGCTGTCTTGCCGAGGGCGCCGATGCCGACGTGTGCGTGTGGGATCCCAAGGCACGCTGGACCATTCGCGCGGCGACGCAGCATCAGGCCGTGGACTACACGCCGCTCGAGGGTTTTGAGGCACATGGCCGCGCCAAGGCTGTGTTTGTGAACGGCGTGCTGGCTGCGCGCGACGGCGAGCCCACCGGAGCCCAACCCGGCCGCTACGTCCCCCGCTAGCAGCAAGGATGCCGTCAGGGTAGCTAATTTGGGACGGGGCTCTTTTAGCTACCCCTGGAGGCTGGTGGCGACGATGGGGCTGCCGAGGGCTGCCTCGAAGCAATCTGCCATCGTTGGGTCGGCAAGCGTGTCGACTTGGTTGAGCATGATGCGGGCATTGTTGAGGTTCAGCATTCGCAGCTCGGCATTGAGCACCATGGCGACGCGCTCTGGGGTGGCAGCGTCGGTGGGCTCGCAGCCGCAGCGCTCGCAGAAGAGCTCGGGGCGGTGGGCAACCTCGGCGACGGGCTTGCCCAGCCCCGAAGCGCCGACGACCCAGACAACGTTTGCCGTGGCGGCGGGAATTACCGGCTCCCAGGCGGCATGCGCCTTGAGCGGGAGTCGCTTGCTGCCATCTGCCTCGGCCAACACATAGTCAAAGCGCTGCGCCAGTTTGCTGAGCGGCTCGGCGGGGGCGGAGAGCTTGCCTGTCTCCGGGTCCAAGACGCCTGCCTGGCAGATGCTTCCGCGGGCAAGTCCCGTGCATGCCTCGCAGGTGCAGCCGGGAACATGCAGGGTCCCCGGCTTCCAAGGCGCGGAGTCTAGGCGACGGCTCGACCCGTCCCATGGCACGCCGGCGACGGGAAACATGTGCGTGGTGGTACAGAGAAGTACCCTGCCGCCGGCGCGCATGAGCTCGAGACCCAGCGTTTTCAGCAATGTCGACTTGCCGCCACTGCCGATAATTGCGGTAATGCCCGGCTCGATCTTGAGCGCGGAGGCAAGGTTTCCGCTCGTCGTTTCCATCTGTTCACCGCCGTATAATACTGTGATAATAAATAATCATCAGAGTAGCGGTCGAACCGCTTTTGCTCTGCTCAAACCGTAGCACAGGGAGGTGCCCCGGGAATGCTCGTTTATGTTCGCGGTGCCGGCGATATCGCCACGGGCGTCGCCGCTCGCTTGGTGCGCGCCGGCGTGTCGGTCGTTATGGCCGATATCGCGGTTCCCACGTGCATCCGCCGCACAATCAGTTTTTGCGAGGCCATTCGCCTGGGCGAGGTCGAGGTCGAAGGCATTCGCGCTCGCTTGGCACAGACGCCGGCAGAGGCGCTTGCGATTACCGAGGCCGGAGACGTCGCCGTTGTGGTGGACCCCCAGGCCAAGATGCTCGGTGAATTGAAACCCGCGGCTGTGGTCGACGCGATTTTGGCTAAGCGCAACTTGGGTACCACGCGCGACATGGCGCCTGCCGTCATCGCCGTGGGGCCGGGCTTTACCGCGCCGGTTGACTGCGACGCCGTGGTCGAGACCATGCGCGGTCATTTCCTCGGCCGCGTCATCACCCAGGGCTCGCCCCAACCCAATACGGGCGTGCCGGGCATCATCGCCGGCTATGGCAAAGAGCGCGTTATCCACAGCCCCGCCGCCGGCGTGTTTCGGTCCGGCCGCGCGATCGGCGACATCGTGAGTGCCGGCGATGTGATCGGGTATGCGGGCGATACGCCCATGTGCACGCAGATCGATGGCTGTTTGCGCGGGCTTTTGGCGAACGGTGTGCAGGTGACTGAGGGCTTTAAATGCGCCGATGTCGACCCGCGCGGCGATGCCGGCTATATCAACTACATTTCGGACAAGGCGACGTCGGTCGGCGGCGGCGTGCTCGAGGCGCTCGCCATGCTCACCGGTGTATTCCAGGGATAGGAAATTGCAATGGAAAAGCTCGATGTGGTGAATGCTGCGCTTGGCGCTCTGAAGGCTGGTAAGACGTGCGAGTTGGTGGTAGTTGCCGGCACGGCAGGGTCGTCGCCGCGCGGCGTGGGCGCCTGGATGGCCGTCTTTGCCGATGGTAGCCAGGCGGGCACTATCGGCGGCGGCAAGATTGAGCTCTTTGCGCTGGATGAGGCGCGCGAGCTCCTGAGCGCGGGACAGTCGCGTCTGGTCCGCTACACCATGGGCGGCGAGAACTCCGATACCGGCATGATCTGCGGCGGGGCCATCTGCCTGTGCTACCTGCATCTGGATGCAACCCAGGCACCGTTGTTCCAGGAAATTGCCGACGTCTTGGCCTATCGGCGCATCGGCGACTTCGTCATCGACTTTGAGCCGTTTATCGCGAGCGCGCTCGAGGGCGATGTGGCCGAGTACCATGGCGAGGAATCGCGCCGCACCATTGCGGGCTGCCCCGGGCTTTCGCTGGTGGAGGAGGGGAGTAAGGTCACCTACACCAACGCCGCCTCCGAGATTCCCCCGGCGCACATCGAGACGCTCTGCCCCGAGGGCCTGACCTACATCTTTGGCTGCGGACACGTGGGCGCCGCGACGGCGCGGGTGCTCACGGCGGCGGGCTTTGCCGTCGTGGCTTGCGACGACCGCCCCGGCACGCTGACCCCCGAATGGGTGCCCGGTGTCTACGATCGTCGCCTGGTCGATTACAAGAACCTGAGCAAGCAGTGCCCCATCGGCCCGCGCGACCTGGTGGTCGTCGCCACGGCGGGTCACAAGTCCGATATCGACGTGGTGATTCAGGCCATGCGCGCCAAACCCGCCTATCTGGGCTGCTTGGGCTCGCGCCGTAAGACGGCCTTTGTGCGCGCC
>CABUBS010000156.1 GCA_902489855.1 uncultured Collinsella sp. | reverse complement strand
CGGCACTGGTCGTACCCTGCACCCGGACAACACCTTGAGCTCGCCCGTGTAGTAGTCGAACTGGGTCTTCACGTAGGTGAAGCCGTTGATGCGGGCGATGATCTGGGCGGCGTCCTTGCCCAGACCGTTGAGGATAACGCGCAGCGGCTTCTTGCGAGCCTTGTTGGCGTTCAGAGCCAGGCCGATAGCGCCCTCAGCGGCAGCGAAGGACTCGTGGCCGGCCAGGAAGGCGAAGCACTCGGTGTCGTCGGAGAGCAGCATAGCGCCCAGGTTGCCGTGGCCCAGACCGACCTTGCGGTCCTCGGCGACGGAGCCGGGAACGGTGAAGGCCTGGATGCCCTCGCCGATGATGGCGGCAGCCTCAGAAGCGGTCTTGGCGCCACGCTTGACAGCGAGAGCGCAACCGAGGGTGTAGGCCCACTCGGCGTTCTGGAAGGCGATGGACTGGGTGTTGTTGACGATCTCACGCGGGTTGAAGCCCTTGTCGGTGCAGATCTGCAGAGCTTCCTCGAGGGAGGCGATGCCGTTGTCGGCGAGGCACTTGTTGATCTTGTCAGCGCGGCGCTCGTAACCTTCGAACGTAACAGTCATAGTTATTTCCCTCCCTTTCTACTCGTGAACCGGGAACACGCTGGCGACGGAGTGAGTCTCCTCGTCGGTGCGCGGGTCGATGTACTTGGCAGCGTTCTCCCACTGACCATAGTGGCCCATAGCGCCAGCGATGGCCTCCTCGGGGGTCTTGCCGGCCTTGACGGCGTCGGTGAACTTGCCGAGGTTCAGGAACTCGAATGCGATGATCTCGTTCTTGTCGTTGAGAGCCATGCGGGTGACGTAGCCCTGAGCGAGCTCGAGGTAACGAGCGCCCTTGGCCTTGGTGCCGAACATGGTGCCGACCTGAGAGCGAAGGCCCTTGCCGAGGTCGTCGAGGGAGGCGCCCACGGGCAGGCCGCCCTCGGAGAACGCGGTCTGGCTGCGGCCGTAAACGATCTGCAGGAAGATCTCGCGCATAGCAACGTTGATGGCGTCGCAGACGAGGTCGGTGTTGAGGGCCTCGAGGATGGTCTTGCCGGGAAGGATCTCGGAAGCCATGGCGGCAGAGTGGGTCATGCCCGAGCAGCCGATGGTCTCAACGAGGGCCTCCTCGATGATGCCGTCCTTGACGTTCAGCGTGAGCTTGCAGGCGCCCTGCTGAGGTGCGCACCAACCCACACCGTGCGTAAGACCGGAGATGTCGGAAATCTCCTTAGCCTGGACCCACTTGCCCTCCTCGGGGATGGGTGCGGGGCCGTGGTATGCACCCTTGGCAACGGGGCACATGTTCTCCACTTCCTGTGAGTACTGCATGCCTCTCCTCTCTATCGTGTTGGCGTCCCGTCTGGGGGTCGTGGCTGGCGATTGCCGGGCGACCCTTCGAAAGGGACATGACATGCAGCCCCTATAATACCGCGAAATGCACGGAATATTCGGCGAACGGCTCAGTTTTCGTAGCGAGAAGTCCGGAAGTTTAAATTGAAACGGTTTAACTCTATGTTCTGTGGTCGTGAACTTCCGTAGAGGGGGTCCGTTTTGGGCAAGCTTTTGGTCGGCTCTTGTAAGCGTTGCAGGGGTTGACCTGTTGCAACGGTGCCGTTCGCCGCCCGTTTACTGCCTTTGGCCGCGCGAGTGTATTGTTTTGCGTGAATGTTTTGATGGCACGCTTCAATCGTGCTGTATTGGATGGCAAGCAGATCCCGGCGAAGGGAGCGCCATGCAGCGCGTTTGGAGAACGGTTACGGGCTTTTACCATGTCTGTGCTCGCGGTGCGGGCAAGCAGCTCATCTTTGAGGGCGATGAAGACCGGCGGGAGTTTTTGGAGCTGATGCGCGAGTGCTGCCGCGAGGCGGGCGTGACGGTTATCGCCTGGTGCCTTATGGACAATCACGTGCATCTGGTGCTTGCAGATTACGAGGACGCGATGAGCGCGGCGATGCACCGGCTGCTTTTGACGTACGCGCGGCGGTTCAATAAACGCACGGGGCGCACGGGCCATCTGTTCCAGAACCGTTTTGACCGGCGCTCGCTCGATACCGACCGTTATCTAATGGCTGCCATTCGCTATGTTCACGCTAATCCGCAGGAGGCGGGTATCGCCCTGATCGAGCGTTATCCCTGGAGCAGCTTTGCCGAGTATCTACGGGCCTATGACAACGATATGACGAGGGGATTTTCCGACCCTTCATGCGTGCTTGAGCTTTTCGGTTCTGCTAAGGCTTTTATTGCCTATTCGCTTTCGACGCCCGACAGCGGCGAGCCAGCGCTGTGCGATATGAAAGAGACGGAGTGGGAACGCCACGCCTTTGCCGAAAAGTTGGCGAAGGGGCTCGGGGTTCCGCTCCACGTGGTTAAAGCCGCACCGTCGGTGCAACGCAATGTCGTTATTCTTGGATTGCACGATGCTGGTTTTACGGTGCGTCAGATTGAGCGGTATACGGGGATTGGCAAAAGTACCGTTTCTCGTATTGTGCGCGCCCGTGCGCGAGCGGCGGTGCGGACTGGCGGAAACGTGGTGTAGGGCCGCCGGTGCACCGCAGCTGGGGTCGCCCATACGCCACAGCTATTGTTCTAAAAGCTCGGGTACGGTAACTGCACTTCTTAATTTGCATAGAACAGACGCCGTTATGCATAAAAAAACGCCTTAGCTCGGTTTTGCCCGTACCTACCCCCGTCTGCGCCGTGCAAAAAGTGGAGTTTTCTGCATCGTGGTACTGTCGGCACCGCCGTAATTTTGCAACATACGGGCTCTGAAGCTATTTATGCCTGCCGATGCGCTCCCGAAGCTCATGTTTGCGCCCCTGAGACCACGATTCTTGTTCTAAAACGCAATATAAAGGCCACTGGAGATGTTGATTAACGCTTCCAATGCGTATGCACACGGCTTGGCGTGCTGAATATTCGCAAAAATGCACGCCGCACCCTATGGGACCCATCTGCGGCAGGCGTGAGGCGAGCCGGAGCCCAGCAAGACGAGGCTTGGGACATTGCCTGGCGTGCCCGTGGTCCAGTCACAAGCTTTAGTACGGTGGAAAACGCTCGTGTTCGCGGTTGGCCGTGCGATAAATGACAGACGGGGCGTCGGACGCATGGGCTGCGTGTGCGCTCGTTATGAAAAAGCCGAGCCGCCCGTATCGGGCGGCTCGGCAATCAAAATCCTTGGATTTGGGGCATCCGCTACTGGTTAGCTTGCCCCTCGAGCATGCCGTCGAGGGTGCGCCAGGCGAGCTCGGCGCACTTGACGCGGGCGGGCATGTGCGAGATGTCCTGAAGCTGGGCGGCCTCGTCCAGATCTTCCAGGTCTTCCTCTGAGAGCTGCTCGCCGCGGATCATGGCGAGGAAGAGCCCGGCCAAGCGGCGTGCCTCCTCGACGGTCTCGCCGGTGATGAGGTCGGCCATGATGTCGGCACTTGCCTGGCTGATGGCGCAGCCGTGGCCGGTAAAGGAGGCCTCCTCGATTACGCCGTTCTCGACACGTAGCTGCAAGGTGAGCTCGTCTCCGCAGCTGGGGTTGATGCCGTCGTGCTCGTGCGTGGGGGCATCCATCTCGTACTTATAGTCGGGGTGCGAGTTGTGCTCCATAAATGTGGTGGAGGTGTACAGATTACCCATTGAATGTGCTCCAAACGTGATGCAGACCGGCGATGAACTTGTCGATGTCGGCCTTGTCGTTGTAGAAGGCCACGCTGGCGCGGCAGCAGGCAAGGTTCTCGACGCCCAGCCAGGTGAGCAGCGGCTGCGCGCAGTGGTGGCCGGCGCGGATGCACACACCGTCCATGTCCATGATGCTCGCGACGTCGTGCGGGTGGATGCCCTTGACGTTAAAGCTCACGACGCCATGGTGGTTATCCCAATAGATGGAGCCGATGATCTGGACAAAGTCGAGCTGCATGAGCTCGCCCATCAGATAGTGGACGAGCGCCTGCTCGCGGGCCTGGATGTTCTCATAGCCCACCGTGTTGACCAGGTAATCGAGAGCCTCACCCGTGGCGAAGATGCCGGCGGCGTCCTGCGTGCCGGCTTCGAACTTCTCGGGGACGGGCGCCCAGATGGCGTCCTGCTCGGTGACCGAATCGATCATTTCGCCGCCGGTGAGCATGGGCGGCATGGCGTTGAGCAGGTCCATCTTGCCCCACAGCACGCCGATGCCCATGGGCCCCATGGCCTTGTGCGCGCTAAAGGCGAAGAAGTCGGCGCCAAGGTCGGCCACATTAACGGGCATGTGCGGCAGCGACTGTGCGCCGTCGACGACCAGGTAGCCACCGTACTTGTGCACGAGTTTGCCGAGGTTCTTGACCGGGTTCTCGACGCCCAACACGTTGGAGACCTGACCCACGGCCAGAATCTTAGTCTTGGGGCCCACCTTGGCAAGAACTTCCTCGGTGGTGAGTTGACCGGTCTTGGTGGGGTAGAGGTAGACGAGCTTGGCGCCGGTCGCGCGGCAGACTTGCTGCCACGGGATCAGGTTGGAGTGGTGCTCCATGATGGTGATGACGACCTCGTCGCCGGGCTCCAGCACCGTGGGCGCAAAACTCTTGGCGACCAGGTTGAGCGACTCGCTCGTGTTGCGGGTGAAGACGACCTCGTTGGCCTGGGCGGCGCCGATGAGGTCGGCGATTTGCTGGCGGACCTTGGCGATCGCGTCGGTGGCCTCGACGGACAACGAGTACAGGCCGCGCAGCGGGCCCCCGAG
>CABUBS010000155.1 GCA_902489855.1 uncultured Collinsella sp. | reverse complement strand
CTCGATGATCTGTGGCCTGATTTTGATGGTGTTGGCGACCTGCTGAATGGAAAGGCCCATTCGGCGACGCTGCTCGAGCAGCATGTCACCAAAGCGTGCAGCCATCAGAATCCTCCAAACTCACGATCTTCACGTGCCATCTCGGCGTCGACAGATTCCAGCGCGGCAAGCCCCTCCTCGTCCAACAGGACCTCGCGCGGCTTGGAACCGTCGGGCGGGCCGACGACACCCTTTTCTTCCAGCATGTCCATAATACGCCCGGCACGCGCATAGCCAACCTTCAGACGACGTTGCAGGCCAGATGTGGAACCAAGCTGCGATTCCACCACAATATGGGCGGCTTCCCAAATGAGCGGATCATCGTCTTGCGGCTCGGCTACTCCGGTGCGGACAATACCGCCGCCACCCGCCATGGACATGGAAGCGGGCGCCACGGCAGACAGAATCTCCTCGTGGTAGTCGGGCTCGCTCTGCGACTTGACGAACTCGACAATCTCGTTGATCTCATCATCCGAAACAAAGCATCCCTGAATACGGCGAGGCTTGCCCCAGTCGACCTTGGAGAACAGCATGTCGCCCAAACCGGTAAGCTTTTCGGCACCCATCTGGTCGATGATGACGCGCGAGTCGATACCCGTGGCGACGTTAAAGGCGATGCGGTTGGTGATGTTGGCCTTGATAAGGCCCGTCACCACGTTGGAGCTGGGGCGCTGCGTGGCCACGATAAGATGAATACCGGCGGCACGGCCCAGCTGGGCGATACGCACAATCGACGCCTCGACGTCCTTGCCGGCAACCATCATCAGGTCCGAAAGCTCGTCAATAATGATGACCAGGTAGGGCATCTTTTGCGGCGGGTTGTCGTAATGCTCAAACTCGCCGGCGGCCTGCTTTTCGTTGTAGGTCGAGATCTTACGCACGTTAAGGCGCTCGAAGACCTTCAGGCGACGCTCCATCTCGGACACGGCCCATTGCAGAGCGCTCGCGGCCTGCTTGGGCTCGGTCACCACGGGCACATAGAGATGCGGCAGTCCGTTATAGCCCGCAAGCTCGACGCGCTTGGGGTCGACCATGATCAGGCGAACGTCCTCGGGAAGAGTACGCATGAGCAGAGTCGTGATGATGGAGTTGATCATCACCGACTTACCAGAACCGGTCGTACCGGCAATCAACAGGTGGGGCATCTTGGCAAGGTCGGCGACAACCGGCGTGCCCTCGGCATCGCGGCCGATGGCGAGCTCGAGCGGACCGCCCTTCACATAGGGCAGCACGTCGCCCAGGTTGACGTTCTGGCGCTTGCGGTTGGGAATCTCGATGCCCACGAGCGAGGTGCCGGGGATCGGGGCAAAGATACGTACCGACTGGGCAGCGAGCGAAAGCGCGATATCGTCCTCGAGGCTCGAAATCTTGCTCACGCGCTCGCCCTCACCAGGTTGCAGCTTAAAGGTCGTCACCGTGGGGCCGGCGATCCAGCCGACCACGCGGGCACTGCGGCCAAACTCAAGCAAGGTGGATTGCAGTGACTCAGCGGTCTGCTCCAACTCCTTGTCCGAAGACGCGGCGGAAGCCGACTGCGGGTTGGCATGCAGGATTTCGAGCGGCGGAAGCTTGAGGCCGTCCTCTTCTTCGCCCTCGTTATCTGCGGCGCCACCGTCCGCTCCCCCATCGCTAGCCGCAGCCGATTCGACGGCACTCGAGGCAGGCGCATCGGCAACCTTGGGATGCTTCAAGAAGTCGGGAATCTGAGGTGCTGCCGAGACAGGATTCACGGCAAACGGCGGCTCGAACTCGTCGATCTTATCGGGGTCGTCTTCCATCGAAAGCTGGCCGGTTACCTGGTCGCGCTTTGCATGGCGACGCGGCAGCAAAGTTGTCTTTGCGGTCTCAATCGGAGCCTCGTCGTCCTCGTCATCGCCCTCGGTGAGCTCAATCTCGCTATCGGACCAAGACGGGTCGGGCTCGCTTGTATTGAGCTTAGGCGCAGCCTTGCCCTTCTTGGCATGGCGGCGCGGCAGCAGCGTCGTCTTAGCGCGCTCAACCTCAACCGACTCGGACACGTCGACAAACGGATTCTCGTCCTCGTCGTCATCGTCCAAAACCGGGTCCACATCGTTGCCCATGACCGTGGTCACGGCAGCATCGGAGCCCTTTTGACGAAGAATGCTCAGGTGCGGACGGGCAACGCCGGGCACCGACAGGGCTTCGTCGTCACCCCACGGGCTGGCGTTGACATCGGCACGACGGCGCTCGGCAAAATCGGCCGCACGGTCGCGAGCAGAGCGCAGCACGCCACCCACCGAAAAGCCGATGATGACCAAGCCCACGACGACAAGGCCCAACAGGACTACCATCGCGATAGGCTTACCCAGGGCATTCTGCAGCGCACTCGCAATAAACGCACCGATGTAGCCACCCGAGGCGGACAAATTTTGCGGCGTGAACATAAGGTCACACGAGACACTCGTACCCGGCACCATCAGCGAAAGAATGGAGACGACGGCGATAAAGACCACGGCTCCGCCCGCAACAGAGCGCACGTTGAGCGGCGAGTCCTCGCCTAAAAAGAGCGTGGCGGCAAACAGCAAAATAACGATCGGCAGCACGTAGGCGCCCAGACCAAAGCCCAGGTGGTAGAAACCGGCAACCGCAGCCGTAACGGGTGCAGTCGCCGGCGAAATCACGGCAATGAAGGACGCAATCGCCAAAACGGCGATGACCACGCCGGCGATATCGCGGTTGGCCGAGGGCTCGACCAGGGGCTCAAAATCGTCGAAGTCGGTCTCGTGGCCCTTATTGGCACGAAGATGGGAACCGGCACCCTTAGCAGATGCCGGTTGGTTGTTGGCTTTATTGCCTTTGGCGTTTTGTGCAGATCCGCGCGCCAAACTAAACCTCCATGACGACCGGGATGATCATCGGACGAGTGCGCGTACGACTCCAGATAAAGTTAGAGAGCGAGTCGCGCACGGCCTTGCGAATGGCATCGGAACCGCTGCTCGTAAAGCTGAACTTGCCCTTCTCAATCGTCTTCATAATAGACGCGGAGGCATCCTCGGAGAACTGGTCGTCGATGGCAAACGAGACGCCGCGGCCCGAGAACTCGATGGCCTCAATCTTCTTGTGCTTGAGCGAGACGATGGCGACGGCCGTGACCATACCGTCATTGGCGAGCTTCTGGCGATCGCGCAGGACGATGGGGTCGGTATCGCCGATACGCAGGCCGTCGACGTAGACGACGCCGGACTCGACGGGCGTACCACGCTTGACGATACCACCGCGCATCTCGAGCGTGTCGCCGTTATCGAGGATAAAGATGTGATCATCCTTGATGCCCATCTTGCGGGCCAGCTGGGCATGGGCGCGCAGATGCACGGCCTCACCGTGAACCGGCATAAAGTACGTGGGCTTGGCCATGGCCATCAGGAGCTTAAGCTCCTCCTGGCTGCCGTGGCCCGAGACGTGGACAAGAGCACGGTTCTTATCCCACACGTCGCAGCCGAGCTTGGCCAAGCTGTTGACGACCTGCTGAACGGCTTTCTCGTTGCCGGGAACGGGAGTTGCCGAGAGGATGACGGTATCGCCCTCGTGGATAGAGAGCGTCTTGTGCTCGCCATTGGCCATGCGGGACAGGGCCGACAGCGGCTCGCCCTGCGAACCGGTGCACATGACGACGATCTTGTCGTCGGGCAGGTTATCGATATCGAAGGCATCGATGATATCGGCATCGTCGATGTTGAGGTAGCCCAGCTCGCGCGCGACGCGGGTGTTGGTGAGCATGGAGCGACCGGTCACAACGACCTTACGGCCGCACTTGCGGGCGGCATCGCAGATCTGCTGCAAACGATGGATATGGCTCGAGAACGAAGCGACGAACACGCGACCCGGGGCGTTCTTGATGGCATGCAGTAGGTTGGGACCAACCTCGGCCTCGGACTTGGTAAAGCCGGGAACCGTGGCATTGGTGGAGTCGGACAGCAACAGGTCGATGCCCTGCTTGGCAAAGCGGCTGATAGCGGCATAGTCGGGCGTGACACCATCGATGGGCGTCTGGTCGAGCTTAAAGTCGCCAGTGTGCATAACGGTGCCCTGATTGGTGCGAATGAACACGCCCAGAGCGCCGGGGATGGAGTGCGTCATCGAGAAGAAGTCGAGCGAGATGCCGCCGAGGTTGACATGGCTGCCGCCCTTAACCTCGCGGAACTTGGGTGCGCGGATGCGGAACTCAGAAAGCTTGCCTTCGATAAAGCCAAGCGTCAGCTTGCTCGAGAAGATGGGCACCTTGTTGTTGAGGTCCTGCAGCAGATACGGAAGCGAACCGGTGTGGTCCTCGTGGCCGTGGGTGACGACGATACCGCGGAGCTTCTCCTCGTTCTCCAGAACATAGGTGTAGTCGGGAAGCACCAGGTCAATACCGGGCTGGGAATCGTCGGGGAACATGAGGCCAGCGTCAACGAGCACCATGTCGTCGCCGCATTCGAAGACCGTCATGTTCTTGCCGATGCCGTCAAGGCCGCCGAGCGGAATGATCTTCAAGGGAGATGATTTTTTAGCTGCCATAGGTTAGTGTGGTTTCCTTTCTTCGAAACGGGTCTGGAACAACCGACGGGGCGCTTCTGGCAAACCGACCGCCGGGAACGTACAAACATGCATCACAGATTCGACGCAGTAACCACAGTATGATACCCATTTGCACAACAACAGACCACCCATGCATCAAAGCCCCATCTGAACCCATCCATCCCACCGGTCTGGGCTCAGCGGCCCCGGCGATCTCTAGATAATTGTAT
>CABUBS010000154.1 GCA_902489855.1 uncultured Collinsella sp. | reverse complement strand
TCACGCGAGGCAAAGGCATGCGCCGCGGGTCTGACGACGCGGGCTTGCCAACGAGTTTTGGCTAATAGATTGGTTTGTGTGCCGCCCCTTTGGGGCGGCACTTTTTGTGTGGGGTCCCGGTCTCCACAATTTTCGTCAAGCTTTTGGTTAGATTTTGGTCAGTTGGCGTAAGGGTGGAAGGCCAAAAGATTGCTGGCGAAAAAAGCTCAGAGAAAGTGCTGGTAGGGGAGTTGTTGAGCTTTTCGACAGCTTTTGAGCAAAAGAAACTTTGTGGCTATTGCCGGCGATTGCGTTGTCGCGGTCATGGCGGTGCGGGATGCTGGTCGTAAGCGTCGAACGCTCCGATTTTGGAGGCCAACATGGACCTGTTTCTTGAGACCCCACAGCAACAAGCCGAGCGCATGCTGCGGCAGCAGCGGCGGCTTATAGAGATGCAAATGCAAGGGGTTGCCAACCAGGCGCCCGTGCAAAACGTCGTGCCCGCTGCTGTACCTGCAGCCGTGCCCGGGTGCGAATCGGCACCAGAGGCCTATTCCGTACAGCAAGATTCATATGCGCAGGAGCTCGCGTTCGACAAGCGTCGTGCGCGTCGTCGCCGCGTGGGCCAGCGCCTGCGCACATTGGCGATGATCGTGCTCATTCCGCTAGGACTTGCGGCAATCTTCTTGGCCTCATATGCCCTCACGTGCATTCTCAACGGTGCCTCGCCCAATGAGGTGCTCCAGCATCTAGCGGCCCTGGGCCAGCGCCTAGGCGATGTCATAACAACCATCCGCGCCGGCTGGGAGAGCTAGCTTCTCTCAAAGGCCGTCTTAGATTTAAAGGATTGCAGTCTCAAACAGGATCTTTTCCTCTGGGCGGTCTAGTCGTGTCACTCTATAGTATTATTGAAGACGAATAATACTAATGGAGGTGCGCGGTTGAATCTGACTTTTGAGGGATTCTTGAAGGGCTATTGTCGTGAGTTGTCTGGGCAACAGTCGTTGAGTTTTAGAAAGCTGGTTGAGCAGGCGACGACGGTTGCGCCGCGCGTGGCGGAGCCTCTGTTTTTGCTTGCTTTGGCGCAAGGAAAAGCCGAATACGTTCTGGGTTTATCCGAGGGCTCATGGATGGAAGAGGATTACCGAGACGTTTTGTCCTTGTACGGTCAAGCGGGTAGCATAATATCTTTATGCGCCAAAAGTGAGCTTCCTAATCGTTATGCCAACGTTTGGCGTGCGTATAGAGCGGTGAAGGAAAAGCCGGTGGCGAACAGAAGGATCAACGCCCTGATGCGAAAAAGAATACTGGAAGCATTGGAGGAATCGGGCGTAACGCGCTATGGCCTCTGCCGTGCTCTGCACCTGAATAAAGGAAACGTATACGCATACTTGGCCGGCGATGACTCAAAGGTGAGCAGGGAGACGGCGCGCCGCATTATGGAATATGCGGAGGAGAGGGGCACCCAAGAAGGGGCCGGCCGCCCGGTGCGTGTGGCGGGGTAAGATTGATCGCGGTTTTGATTGGTGCTCGATTGGGTTTGTTGGGCGGAGTTTATGTCTGCTATTGATATTGTGCTTGTTGTGATCGCCTTGGTGGCGGTGGGGGTTGCTGTGGCTTGTGCCCTCCAGCTCAAGAGCCTGCGTGCCGAGTTGCGGGAGCGTGGCGACAGTAGCGCGGAAACGCTGGCAGCGCTCGAGCAGGCCAACAACGCGCTCGATGCCTTGAACGTTACGCTGGCCGAAACCCGCCGCACGGCCAATGCCATCGCGCAGCAGCAGACGACCGATGCGGCCGTGGAGCAGCAACGTTACCTGACCATCACACGCGAGTTCTCGCAAGCTGGTGACCGGATGGATGACCTGCGCCGCGAGACGGCCCAACAGCTCGGCGCCAATCGCGAGGGCATCGAGCATCGCCTGGACAAGGTGCGCGAGACGGTCGATGTTCAGCTGGGCGCCATCCGCAAAGACAACAACGTGCAGCTCGATCAGATGCGTGCGACGGTGGACGAGAAACTCTCCCGTACGCTCAACGATCGCCTGTCTGCATCGTTTAAGCAGGTGAGCGACCAGCTCGAGGCCGTGTACAAGGGCCTGGGCGACATGCAGTCTATCGCCACCGGCGTGGGCGACCTTAAGCGCGTACTGGGCAACGTCAAAGCGCGTGGCATTTTGGGCGAGGTGCAGCTGGGTGCAATCCTGGCGGACATCCTCACGCCCGACCAGTATCTGGAAAACGTTGCCACCAAGCCTGGCGCCTCGGAGCGCGTTGAGTTTGCCGTCAAGCTGCCGGTGGACGAGGGTGATCCCGTGCTGCTGCCGATCGACTCCAAGTTTCCGGGCGACGCGTACGAGCACCTGCTCGACGCCCAGGAGTCTGGTGATGCTGAGGCCGTCGCCGCAGCGCGCAAGACGCTTGATATGATGGTGAAACGCGAGGCCAAGGACATCTGCGAAAAGTACCTGAGTGTGCCGGCAACGACCAACTTTGGCATCATGTTCGTGCCGTTTGAGGGGCTGTACGCCGAGATCGTCAGCCGCCCCGGGCTTATCGAGATCCTGGGCCGCGACTATCACGTCAACGTAGCCGGTCCCAGCACCATGGCCGCCATTCTCAACAGCCTGCAGATGAGCTACCAGACGTTTAGGCTGCAAAAACGTACCGACGACGTACTGCGCGTGCTCTCCGCAGTCAAGGCCGAGCTGCCGCGCTATCAGGCGGCGCTGCGCCGCGCCCAGCAGCAGATCGAGACCGCGGGCAAAACGGTCGAGGGCATCATTACCACGCGCACCAACGTCATGGAGCGCAAGCTCAAGGACATCGACGCGCTGGAGGATGCTGAGGAAGCCGACGCGATTTTGGGCTTGGAGTCCGCAGGCCTGCTCGCAGACCAAAAAGACGAGGACTAGTCGCAACGGACGGTGGGTCGCCGGCGTAAACGCGGGTGCCCCGCCGCTTTTCGCATCGTGCTTGCCTGAAGTGCGCTTCAATGTGCAACAATGGCGTTTCGCCCTATCAGATGCGAAAGGAAGCCCATGTCTCAGAGAAGCACCAGCCCGCTCAGCCGCTCCACCGTGCGCCGCACGCTGCGGCGGTTTTGGGGTGTGACGCGCACGCAGCCGCTGATTGTCTTTCTCTCGGTGTTCTCGTCGGCGGGCTACATCTTTTTGCTGACGTTTGCCAATACCTATGTGATGGCCCTCATTGTCGACCGCGTCCAGGCCGGCCCCGTGGCGGGCGACAAGGTGTTTGAGGTCTTTGGCCCTTACATTCTGGCGCTCGTACTCGTTAACCTGGTGGGTCAGATCCTCTCCAAGTTACAGGACTACACCGTCTACAAGCTCGAGATCGCAGGCAACTATCACCTGGCGCGTCTGTGCTTCGACACGCTCTCCAACCAATCCATGACATTCCATACCAGCCGCTTTGGCGGATCGCTTGTGAGCCAGACAAGCCGTTTTATGAGCGGCTACACGGGTCTGGTTGACGTGACGGTGTATTCGCTCATCCCCACCATCACCTCGGTCATCTGCACCGTGGCCGCACTTGCCCCGGTGGTGCCGACGTTTACCGTGATCCTGGTGTGCATCATGGTCGTCTACATCGCGTTTGTCTGGCTTATGTACAAGCGCATCATGCCGCTTTCGGCCGCGACGTCCGCTGCGCAGAACAAGCTCTCGGGCGTGCTCTCCGACGCGGTCACGAACATCTTGGCCGTCAAGACCTGCGGGCGCGAGGACTTCGAACGCGATCTGTTCGACGCCGCCGATCGCGCCGCGCGCGACGCCGAGACGGTCTCGATGCACGCCATGATGCAGCGCAACTTTACGACCTCGGGCCTTATCGTCATCACCATGGCCGTGGTGAGTGTGTTCGTGGCGGGCGGCAACGCGTGGTTTGGCATCTCGGCCGGCTCGCTCGTCATGATCTTTACCTACACGTATAACCTCACTATGCGCCTGAACTACGTGAGCTCCATGATGCAGCGCATCAACCGCGCGCTGGGCGATGCCGTCGAGATGACGCGCGTGCTGGACGAGCCGCGCCTGGTGGCGGACGACCCGGATGCCCCCGAGCTCAAAGTGGCTGAGGGCGCGATTGATTTTGATCACTTGAGCTTTGCCTACCGCGACGCCGCGGCGGGCGAGAGCGTGTTCGATGACCTGACGCTCCATGTGGCGGCGGGCCAGCGCGTGGGCTTGGTGGGCAAATCGGGATCGGGCAAGACGACGCTCACCAAGTTGCTGCTGCGTCTGGACGACGTGCAGGGCGGTCGCGTGCTCGTGGACGGCCAGGATGTCTCGCGCTGCACGCAGCAGAGCCTGCGTCGCCAGGTTGCCTACGTGCCGCAGGAGGCGCTGCTGTTCCACCGCTCCATCCGCGAGAACATCGCCTACGGCCGCCCCGACGCCACCGACGAGCAGATCCGCGATGCGGCGCGCCTGGCGAATGCCTTGGAGTTTATCGACCGACTGCCCCAAGGCTTTGACACCATGGTGGGTGAGCGCGGCGTTAAGCTCTCGGGCGGTCAGCGTCAGCGCGTGGCCATTGCGCGCGCGATCCTCACCGACGCTCCGATTCTGGTGCTCGACGAAGCGACCTCTGCGCTCGACAGCGAGTCCGAGGCGCTGGTGCAGGAGGCGCTCGAGAACCTGATGCGCGGGCGCACCTCCATTGTGGTGGCACACCGCCTGTCAACCGTGGCGGCGCTCGACCGCATCGTGGTGCTGGCGGACGGTGAGATCGTCGAGGACGGCACGCATGCGCGGCTTGTCGAGGCGGGCGGCGAGCCAAAAAGCACTCGACCGGGCCATAGCGACGGTTG
>CABUBS010000153.1 GCA_902489855.1 uncultured Collinsella sp. | reverse complement strand
TGGAGATCGTGGTGCGAAGCCCGTAGGTGCGGGTCCAGGCGCGGACCAGCATGTCGGAGGACGCCTTGGTGCTCGAGTACGGGCTGCTCGGGTGGTACGGCGTCTCCTCGGTGAACTTGGCCGGGTCGTCGAGCGCCAGGTCGCCGTAGACCTCGTCGGTGGAGACGTGGTGGTAGCGGACGCCGTATTTCCTCACGGCCTCCAGCAGGCGGAAGGTGCCCTCCACGTTGGTGCGCAGGAACGGCTCCGGGTCGGCGATGGAGTTGTCGTTGTGGCTCTCGGCGGCGTAGTGCACTATCGCGTCGTGGCCCGGGACGATGCGGTCCAGCAGCTCCGCGTCGCAGATGTCGCCCACGACGAGCTCCACGCGGTCGGAGGGCAGCCCCGCGATGTTCTCGGGGTTGCCGGCGTAGGTCAGCTTGTCCAGGACGGTCACGTGCACGCCGGGATGGTTGTTCACCACGTAGTGCACGAAGTTGCTGCCGATGAAGCCGCAGCCGCCAGTGACGATGATGTTCTTGGGTTCGAAGATCTCGGACATGAGGGGTTTCTCCTAGTACTCGCGCGGGCTGTTGACGATCTCGCCGGCGGCGACCTTCTTCAGGTGCTGCCCGTAGACCGACTTGCCGTAGGCCTTGGCGGCCTCCTCGAGCTCGGCGGTCGTGATCCAGCCGTTCTCCCAGGCGATCTCCTCGGGGACCGAGACCGGCAGGTCCTGGGAGTGCTCCACGGCGCGGACGAACTCCGCGGCCTCGTGCAGGCTCTCCATGGTTCCGGTGTCCAGCCACGCGTAGCCGCGGCCGAGGGTCACGACGGAGAGCGTCCCCTCCTCCAGGTACATCTGGTTGAGCGTGGTGATCTCGAGCTCGCCGCGGGCCGAGGGCTCGACCCTATGGGCCTTGGCTGCCACGTCGCCCGGGTAGAAGTACAGGCCGGTGACGGCGTAGGAGCTCTTGGGGCGCTCGGGCTTCTCCTCGATGGAGACGGCGCGGCCCTCGCCGTCGAACTCCACGACGCCGAAGCGCTCGGGGTCGTCCACGTGGTAGCCGAAGACCGTGGCGCGGCCCGACTCGGCGTTCTGCACGGCGCGCGTAAGGTGACGCGACAGGCCGTTGCCGTAGAAGATGTTGTCGCCGAGCACCAGGGCGCACGGCTCGCCGGCGATGAACTCCTCGCCGATGGTGAAGGCCTGCGCAAGGCCTTCCGGGCTCGGCTGCTCGGCGTAGGACAGGTTGACGCCGTAGCGCGAGCCGTCACCGAGCAGGCGCTCGAAGTTGGGGAGGTCGGTCGGCGTGGAGATGACCAGTATGTCCCGGATGCCCGCCAGCATGAGGGTGCTGAGCGGGTAGTAGATCATGGGCTTGTCGTAGACCGGCAGCAGCTGCTTGGAGGTCACGAGCGTGAGCGGGTACAGGCGCGTACCGGACCCGCCGGCGAGGATGATGCCTTTCACGGCATTAACTCCTTCCGAGAAAAAGGTCTTCATAGCAGTCAGTGATAAACCGCCATGAATACCTGTCACGGATAACGGAGGTCGAGGCCGCGTCGTACTCCTCAATCGACTTCCCGTTCATGCTGTCGGCGCGGTTGATCAGCGCAGCTAAGGAGCCCGGCTCCTTATTCCAATACAAGGCCGAGCCTTCGGCGACCTCGCGATTGAATCCCACGTCGAGAAGGAGGTTGAGGCGCGTGGACGCCAACGCCTCCAGGAGACTCGGGTTGGTCCCCCCGACCTCATGGCCGTGGAAGTAGCCGTAAGCTTTCTCGCGAATCTTCTTCAGGAGCTCTTGGTCGTAGACGGTCCCCACGAACTTGATGCGAGAGTCGGACTTGAAATGCGTCTTCTTTTCGAGCTCCGCCAAGAAACCATCGTCTACGCCAGTTACGAGCGCAAAGTCACGCTTGGAGTCGGAAGCCATGAACTCCCGAATCATGGTCTCGTAGTTGTTCTCGGGAACGAAGCGTCCCACAACCAAGTAGTAGTCGAAGGGCTCGAGTCCCTTCTTGGAAAGCCATCCCGTGAATTTAGGATCGTCATCAGCGAGCGCGGAGCGCTTGATATTGGCTCCGTAGGCAATGAAAGTCGTCTCGGGCTTCAGGTCCGCATACTCGCTCTCGATGTACTTCTCGATGTTCTTGGAGTCGCACACCATCAGGTCAGCGCGCTTGACCATCCCGCGCTCCGAGGCCTTCCAGTACTTGCGGACGGGCGCGCTCCACTTGGCGCGCTTCCACTCGTGCCCGTCGGGGTTCACGAGGACCTTGCCGCCAAGGGCGTGAATCCTGTTCACGTACCTGCCGAAGAACGGCCCGATGCGACAGGCTAGCACATAGACGATGGGGTGCTCGACCCGGTTCTTCTCAATGTAGGCAATGCACCACTTGAGGGCGTCGATGTCGTAGAATATCGCCCTCGCGGCGCCAACGGGCCTGCGCAGCACGTTGAAGCAGTGCGCCCCGTTGTGCTCGAAATCGCCGACCTGCTCGGCGGAGTCAACAGCGCATGCCACGTAGTACTTGATGTCGTGCGATATCTGATTTTCGGTCAGTTTTTCCACGAACGTCTCGTAGCCGCCGTAGTTTGCAGGAATCCCCTTGGATCCGATGATAAAAACATGCTGCATTAGTACGCATCGCTCCCGTTGAAGACCTCCAGAACCGTGAGGAAGACGATCTTGAGGTCAGTGACAATTCCGCGCTTGGCTATGTACTCGAGATCACGACGGACCATGCCGTCGAAACCAGTTGAGTTTCGATCGGTAACCTGCCACCAGCCGGTGATGCCGGGCTTCACGGCCAAACGCTGCAGGTCGTACTCGGTATACTCGGCCACCTTGTTCGGCAGCGGCGGACGCGGGCCGACGACGGACATCTGGCCCAGGAACACGTTCAGGAACTGCGGGAACTCGTCGATGGAGTGCTTGCGGATGAACTTCCCGATCTTGGTGACGCGCGGATCGTTCTTCATCTTGAACATGGCACCTGCGATCTCGTTCTGCTCCTTGAGCTCGGCGAGGCGTTCGTCGGCATCTCTGTACATGCTGCGGAACTTCCACATGCGAAAAGTGGTTAAGCTACCGTCGGGACGGGTGCGGCCCACGCGGATCTGGCTATAGAACGGGCTGCCCTCACTTTCCAGGCGGATGAGCGCTGCCAGAACCAAGCTGGGAATCGCAATTACGACGAGCACGGCACCGCTAAAAACGATGTCGAACGTGCGCTTGACGGCCCTGTAGGCCAGGCGCGAGCGGTCCCAGTCCATAATGGACTGCATGGCCTTGTAGCGGCCGGCGCCCTCGCGCCGGCCCATGGCCTGAGCAATCAACACCGCCCCCGCGGGCTCATTCGTTTCATATTCTGTTTTATCCGACAAGTTATCTTCCAAGACTTCGTCCCCGGGTCGGGGATCCTCCCTGCTCTGTGTAGCGGTCGCCAGCAACTAGGCGAGCGCCTTTTTTAGGTTGCGTATGACGCGCTGCTCGCTTGAAAGCACGGCAAGGCCAACGCGGGTGGTTACGCTTCGGCCGCACAGGTTGAGCTCCAGATAAGCAGTGCATTTACGTCTATTGATGTCTTTAATGAGGCCTTCGTGGCCCAACAGCGGACCAGCCGTTACTACGACCTGGTCGCCATCTTTTAGGGCCTCGCTCATGGGCACTACGCGGTCTCCCCTATGCGTAAAGCCGGCAATAAGCTGGACCTCTTCTTTTGCAAGTGGTACTAATTGACCGTCCTGAGTAAGCACCCGGGCAAAGTCATCCATGCGCAGCAGATACTGTTGCACGGTGCGGGGATCTGCCGTATCGCAGATGAGATAACCGGGAAAGAGCGGCTTGGTCGTTTTGACCCATTCGCCGTGTACCTTAATCTCGGTTTGATATTGGGGATAAAAGAGCTCCTGCATGGCGCCCACTGGCACCACGCGCTCGATGCGCTCGCGCATTACGTCTTCGCGACCGTTAAAGACCTGAATCACATACCACACGAGCACCACCCCCTTGCTGTCTTACGTGTGGCTCACGGGGTTTGGGTATGGCTTCGCCAGGGCGCTTGTGCGCAAAGGCGCTCCATATTCAAACCCTGAGCCCAGTCAGACAAGCACGTGGCTCTGCCCCACCGTGAACGGTATGTATAAATGCAGCGCTGAAGTTGTTGGTGTGTATCGCAAATACACCAACAACCTCAGCTGGCTGCGTGCGATCCAGTCAAGCGAATTCAAAACTGGACCGCACGCAAACAGCTGTTGAACTGCTACGTTTCAGCATGCAAACATTGAATATTTGCATGCTGAGATATAACTCACTGCAAATAAATAACGGCGCATGACTTCTTTATTGGAGCCCGTGGTGTTTCTGGCACCGCCGTTACGGCCGGATGCTGATGACCCTGCGCTTTGTGACTTGCTGGAGCCGTGAGCACAGTTGAACTCATGTAACGTTTGGTATCCTAGCACAAGCTGTTAGTGAAACTGATTTGGGCTGCGTTGGACAACATATCGTTCATTTAGCGTGTTCAAGGGGGTTGTTTTGGGATGTTATTCACATTGATGCAGGTTATTGGGGTGCAAGCGGTGATTGGAGACGTTCCTGAATCCCAAATGGAGCAGCGAGCTGCACTGGTAATTGCGTTTGTCTAACAAACTATGTACAGACATGGGAAATAAATTGTGCAACTATTTGTTGGCATAGGTGGGATTTGTGGCGCGTAGTGTTTTGGCATGAAAAAAGCCTTCGTAATTCCGAAGGCCTTTACATTCACGATGGTGGAGACGAGGGGGATCGAACCCCTGACCTCTTGACTGCCAGTCAAGCGCTCT
>CABUBS010000152.1 GCA_902489855.1 uncultured Collinsella sp. | reverse complement strand
CGGCGACCACAAGGTCGCCGCGGCCGCCGTTGGCAAAGAAGGCGCCCGGTTTCATCGCGGCGAAGAACTCGGCGTTCGCCAGGCCGCGGGTCTCGGGTGTGCTGGGCATAAAGGATGCGACGATGTCGGCCTCCGCCAGGCGCTCAGACAGGGCATCCATGCCGTCCATGTCCTCAAACACAATGGGGTAGACGAGCGGATGGCGCTTGATGCCGCGGACGTGCGCGCCCATGCTGCGGCAGAGCGTGGCAAAGTGGCCGCCAATGTCGCCCGCGCCCAACACCAGCACATTGGCATTTTTGAGCGAGGTGACCGGGCCTAAGTCCTCCCAGCGATGCTCGCGCTGCAAGTCGTGATAGCCGGGCAGGTGCTTCATCATGGAAAGGACCATGGCAAACATGTGCTCGCTCACGGCCTGGCCGTAGGCGCCGATTGAGCAAGATAGCTTGGCTTCAGCCGGCACGGTGCCGGCGGCGAGATAGTCGTCATAGCCGGCGGTCTGCAGTTGCAGCAGCTGGAGGTGCTCGCATGCGGTCAGCAGGGAAGGGTCGATGTTGCCCAAGATCACGTCGGCATCGGCGACCTGCTCGCGCGTGATGGCGTCGGCGCTCGTGTAGATAAAGTCCTCGCCCGGAGCGCTCGACTCAAGAATTGCGCGATGACGGTCGTTGACGGGCAACAAAACCAGGATGTTCACAAACGGTCCTCTCCGCTCGACCTGCCAAAAAGGGACAGGTTTATTTTGGCAGGTTTTATCAGGCAAAACGCTATAAAAACGCCGGGCTTCGCGATGGTTAACATATCCATCGCGAAGCCCGGCGCATCCACGGCTACCAGCTCAGCAGCTCGTAACCATCCTCGGTCACCACGAGCTGTACCTCGCACTGGGCCGAATCGCTGCCGTCCTTGGTGCGCACGCACCAACCGTCGCCCTTGCTGATCTTGATGTCGGGCGCTCCGGCGTTGACCATGGGCTCGATGGTAAAGACCATGCCCGGAGCCATGATGGTGTCCACATCGGGCGCCTCGGTGGTAAAGCCCACAAACGGGTCCTCGTGGAATTCCTTACCGATGCCGTGTCCGCCGTACTCGCGCACCACGCTAAACCCGGCGTTCTCGACGGTCTTTTGCACGGCCTCGGCCATAACGGACAGTGGCAGCCATGGCTTGACGGCCGCCAGACCCGCCTCCACGCTGGCGCGGGTGACGTCGACCAGGCGCTGGCGCTCGGCAGAGACCTCGCCGATGCAGAACATGCGGCTCGAATCACTAAAGTAGCCGTCAAGAATCGTGGAGCAGTCGACGTTGATGATGTCGCCCTCGTGCAGCACGTCCGTATCGCAGGGGATGCCGTGGCAGACCACATCATTGATCGAGGTGCACACGCTCTTGGGGTAGCCCTCGTAGTTGAGGTCGGCCGGCGTGCCACCGTGCTCGACGGTGTAGTCGTAGATCATCTGGTCGATCTGGTTGGTGGTCATGCCCGCGGCGATGTGTTCGCCTACGTAATCGAGCACACCCACGTTGATGGCGGCCGAGCGCTTGATGCCCTCGATATCGGCGGGCGTCTTGTAGAGCGTGCGGGGCAGAACCTCCCAACCCTCTTCCCACAAGCGCTCGAGGCGCTCATCAAAGGCGCTATGGCATTTCTTATATTTTTTGCCGCTGCCGCACCAGCAGGCGTCGTTGCGGCCGGGCACGGGTCCATTGTCAAACATGGCTAACTTCCTTTCATTCGCAGCTAGTATAGCCCACTCACGCGTCCATAAGAGTTGCAGTGATATAGTTCCTGTTTAAGCTGTTTAACAGCATAAACAGGAACTATATCACCGCAACTGATGGGGCGGGATGGCTGACACTAGCTGCTGCGTGGTTTTGCTAGTAGCTCACTTGGCAGGGAATGCCGAGGGCGCGCACGCGTGCGGCAATCTTGTCGAGCACCTCAGGCGCTGCTTTGGCAAGGCCGGCGACCGGCGTCTCGCGCGCCACCGTGTAGATGGTCGCTTCTTGTGGGCGAATACGCTCAAGCGCCGCGAGCCAGGGGGCAACGTACTCCTCGCCGGTGTTGTCGATGAGCTTGCCCTGATACTCGCCGGTCAAAAAGATCGTCTGGATAATAACGTGACCGTCAAAGCTTGCGAACGTCTCGATCTGGTGCTCGACGTCGTAGGGGCCAACAGGCTGGTCAAGCAGCTGGATAAACGCCGGGTCGACGGTATCGAGCTTAAGAATGTTGTCGTCGACCATCATGAGCGCGTCGTGCACCTCGGGACGGTCGGCGCGCGTGCCGTTGGAAAGCACGGCAATCTTGGTGTTTGGGGCAAGCTGGTCGCGAAACGCGACGGCACCGGCGATGGCCTGCGGAAACTCCGGCGCGGCGGTGGGCTCGCCGTTGCCTGCGAAGGTGATCACATCGGGGAGCTCGCCCTCAGCTGCCATCTCGTGCAGCTTTGCCTCGAGCGCGTCGAGTACCACGGCAGCTGTGTTGTACGGCTCATGGCAGGGGCGCTCGGCGTTGAGGCCGTTTTCGCAGTAAATGCAGTCGAACGTGCAGATTTTGCCGCTGGCCGGCATCATGTTGACGCCGAGCGAGAGACCAAGGCGACGGCTGCGAACGGGCCCAAAGATGGGGCTGGCATTCAAAAACGTAGACATAGGCATATGCTCCTCAAGACAATTGTGCCTAAGCATAGCATCGGCTCCAAAGCAGGGTGCGGGCTCTTGCTTTACAAGTTTCGTTTTTTCACGTCGCTCATTATGCCGTGTCATGAAAAGCCTCGGGTCGGGTAAAGTTAATCTGTTAACAAGGCGTAAAGCAATGCAGGTCTATCCAGCCGTACTGACGCGCAACTGGATGGGCGTTGATGATGGGGGCACAACATGGATTTTACGGTCGAGAATGCGGGCACCACGATTGCCTGTCGCGAATATGCCGGCCCGGATGTGTCGCCTGATACTCCTGCCTTGGTGTGCGTGCACGGCGCTTGTGTCGACGGCACATTTTTTGACGGTATCGCTTGTGAGCTCAGTCGCAACTACCGCGTAATTGCCTACGACCGCCGCGGCTGTGGCGGCAGCAGCGAAGCGGCAGACGGCAGCTATGATCTTGCCGCTCAGGCCGCCGACCTGCAGGCCGCGATCGAACACGTTGGCGCTCCGACAAATGTGCTTGCGCACAGCGCCGGTACGTTGGTGGCGCTGGAGCTTCTTCGCACCGAACCCCATCTCGTCGCCCGTGCGATTCTGCATGAGCCGGCTGTGTCGGCCGAAGGCGTCGGCATGGGCGCAGCTCCGATTTTGCTCGATATGATTGCGGCTGGAAAGGTTTCAAGGGCGCTTCGGCTTTTCTTGGGAGCTCTCGGCGACTTGGACCCCGAGGCTCCTGGGACGACCGAAGCGGAAGCCAAGCATGCCCTGCGCAATGGTCGTTGCTTTATGGCTAATGAATACGGAACAAATATGACATATGCTCCCGACTGGGAGCGCGCCCGCGAATCAAAGGCGGTGTCGGCTGTGTTTTTGGGCGAGCTTTCGGTCGGTACGCCCCGCGAGGCTGGTACGCGAGCGGCTGCCGAATATCTCGATTGCCCCCTTGTGACGATCCCGGGCGCGCATAACGGTTTGCGCGATCGCCCCGTTACGGCGGCAAACGCCGTTCGCGATGTCTTGGAGCGTTAGCACGCTCGATGACCTGCGGGGAGGGGGACTGTTAGCGTTTCGTCATTGTTAACGAATGCGCCAATAACCACGCGCCCGCGGCTCCATTACCACCGTTTGCCAGGTCATAAAAATGTAACAGCATTCATGTGCTTACCTGCATCGGCAAGGTGTTACCCTTGTAGCATTTGGAACCCACCGCTACCATGCGAAACTATCGAAAGGGCCCCATATGCTCAATAATCACGAGGTCAATCTAACCGACGAGGAGGCTGCCGCCGAGGTCGCCCGTGTCGCGAAGACCTACCCCGTGGTACGTTTGCTGTCGGCCGATCAGATTAAGAGCGAGCCTAACTGCCTGCTCGTCGGCGATCGCTGCCCTTGTCTGCGCCAGGCAAGTCTTGAGGCCTTGACAGATTCCGATGAGGTGTCGGAGCAACTGCTCAACGATGGCGTTGAGTACCGCGCCCGCCTGCGCCCCCTGAAGGTAGAGGGCGAGCCTCGCGTCCTGCTGATGGTGCGTCCGATCGATGAGCAAGAGGCTGCAGAAGAGGACCTTGTCTACACCGACGTGCTGACGAGTGTGCGCAATCGCCGATATTACGAGGAAAAGCTTCGTGGCGCCCGCATGAATGCCGGCGTTGCGATGATTGACCTTGATGATTTTAGGGTCTTCAACGATACGTGTGGCCGTCATGCCGGCGACCTTGCGCTCGGTGCTGTGGCGACAGCCATGCGCAGCGGAATCCGTTCGACTGACGAGCTTGTGCGCTATGGCTGCGACAAGTTTGTGGTTGTCATGCCCAATATTCCCTCCGATGACTTCACCCGTCGCCTGCATCAGGTGTCCGATGCCGTTCGTTCCACGATTATTCCGGGCCATGAGTACGTGAGCTTGACGGCATGTGTTGGTGGCGTTCGCATTCATGGTGAGACGGTCGATGAGGGCGTTGGCCGTGCTGTCCAGTTACTGAGCCGCGCTAAGGCAAAAGCCGGTACGGTCGTGACCGATGCCGATTCCATCGAGGCCTTCCAAAGCGAAAAACCTTCGGTGCTAATTGTCGATGACTCCGAGATGAACCGAGCCATTCTCAACGAGATGCTCAAGGACGAGTATTGCATCCTCGAGGCTGATAACGGTCGTACGGCGCTCGATATGGTCGACCGCTATGGCGATGAGTTGTCGCTCGTGCTGC
>CABUBS010000151.1 GCA_902489855.1 uncultured Collinsella sp. | reverse complement strand
CCGTAGCCGCCCATTACGGTCGTCTTGTCCTGATCCATGCAACGATTCCTTTCCGTCGCCCGTAAGCATCAAGTTATCCAAGCATTCTACCCGCGCAAAAGCCTATGATGGGCAGGGCCCGCCGGTATCTACAAGACATGCGCGACAGGTGGCAACAAGCGAATCGAGAAACGTCATGGCAAAAAGCAAGCTCATCAAAGACACGACGCGTGCCGAGCGCGAGGAAATCATTAAGCTGGCGCTCGCAGGCTGCGGCAATGGTAGCTGCGACAACTGCGGCAGTTGTAGCCTGGGGGCTGGCGACCCGTACGGCACCTACCAGCCCTACATTGACGGAGAGATGGAAATCGCCGACATCAACATGATGGTCGCCGAGCGCAACGTCAAACTCTTCGGCCTCCAGCGCGGTTAGAAAACAAAGGCCCCGCCGGGCCTTGGGGGCACGGCGGGGCGGGCAGGTAGCTAGGGGCAACAGGCCTAGAACAGGCCAGTGATGTTGCCGTCGTTATCGACGTCGATGTTTTCGGCCGCGGGCACCTTGGGAAGGCCCGGCATGGTCAGAACGCTGCCAGTCAACGCGACCACAAAGTGGGCGCCGGCAGAAACCTTAAGCTCGCGCACAGTAATGCGGAAGTTCTCGGGAGCGCCCAGAGCCTTGGCGTTGTCGCTAAAGCTGTACTGCGTCTTGGCGACGCACACCGGCAGGTTGCCAAAGCCGTTCTCGCGCAGCTCGGCGAGCTGACGCTTGGCAGCCGGCGTAAAGTCAACGCCGTCGGCGCGGTAGACCTTGGTGGCAACGGCCTCGAGGGCGTCAGCAACATCGGCGCCGTCCTCATAGGCAAACTTGAGCTCGCTCGGCTGCTCAATCAGACGCATGACCTCATCGGCCAGCTCGAGCGCGCCCTCGCCGCCCTTGGCCCAGACCTCGGAAAGCTTAACGTTGACGCCGAGCTTCTGGCACTCGGACTCGATGAGCGCAAGCTCAGCCTCGGTGTCCGTCGGGAAGCGGTTGATGGCGACCACGCAGGGCAGACCATAAACGTTCTGGATGTTGTCGACGTGACGCAGCAGGTTGGGCATGCCGGCCTTGAGTGCCTCGAGGTTCTCCTCGTTGAGGTCGGCCTTGGCGACGCCACCGTTGTACTTCAGCGCACGAGCGGTCGCGACGACCACGACGGCGCTGGGGCGAACGCCCGTCATGCGGCACTTGATGTCGAGGAACTTCTCGGCACCCAGATCGGCACCGAAGCCGGCCTCAGTAATGGCGACATCGCCAAAGCGCATCGCCATACGCGTGGCCATGATAGAGTTGCAGCCGTGGGCAATGTTGGCGAAGGGGCCGCCGTGGACAAACGCGGGCGTGCCCTCGAGCGTTTGCACCAAGTTGGGCTTGAGCGCGTCCTTAAGCAACGCGGCCATGGCACCCTGGGCCTTAAGGTCGCGGGCACGGACGGGCTCGTCGGCAAAGCTGTAGCCGACGACGATCTCGCCCAGGCGCTCCTTGAGGTCGTTAATGCTCGTAGACAGGCACAGGATTGCCATGACCTCGGAGGCGACGGTGATATCGAAGCCGTCCTCGCGCGGCACGCCCTGGGCCTTACCGCCAATACCGTCGATGACGTGGCGCAGCTGACGGTCGTTCATATCGACGACGCGCTTCCAAGTGATGCGCTTAACGTCAATACCGAGCTGATTGCCCTGCTGAATATGGTTGTCGAGCATGGCGGCCAGCAGGTTATTGGCGGCACCGATAGCATGGAAGTCACCGGTAAAGTGCAGGTTGATATCCTCCATGGGGATGACCTGAGCCCAGCCGCCGCCGGCAGCGCCGCCCTTAACGCCAAAGACGGGGCCGAGCGAAGGCTCGCGCAGGGCCACGGCACTCTTGACGCCGCGTCGGCGCAAGCCATCGGCCAGACCGATGGTCGTGGTGGTCTTACCCTCGCCCGCAGGCGTTGGGTTGATAGCAGTCACGAGGACGAGCTTGGCCTGGTGGTCAGTCGGCTCGTTGAGCAGTGAATAGTCGACCTTAGCCTTGTCGAAGCCGTACGGAATAAGGTGCTTAACGTCGACGCCGGCGTTCTTGGCCACCTCGGTAATAGGCAGCGGCGTGACAGAACGTGCGATTTCGATGTCAGTAGGCATGGGCGGTCCTTTCGTTACCGAATGAGAAAAAGACCAATTCAGCATAGCACGGGCGCGCAATAGTAAAACACCCATAACCGATGAACGGCGATATGTTTACCCGATGCCCAGCGATAGCCCAACAGCCCGCCAAAACAAAGCGCCCTAAACGGTAGATTCAATCCCCAGGTGCTCAAAGGTGCGAAGGGTTGCCTGACGGCCCTGCGGCGTACGAATCATCAACCCGCACTGCAGCAGATAGGGCTCATAGACATCCTCGAGCGTGCCCGGGTCCTCGCCCACCGCGCTGGCAAGGGTCGTAAGTCCCACGGCACGACCGGAGAACGTCTTAGCGAGCGTCTCCAAAATGCGAATATCCATCCAGTCCAGACCGAGCTCATCGATCTCGAAGAACTCGAGCGCCTGGCGACAGATATCGAGCTCGATGGGACCGTTGCCGCGCACCTGTGCGTAATCGCGCACGCGCTTGAGCAGGCGGTTGGCAAGACGTGGCGTACCGCGCGAACGCGAGCCGATCTCGAGTGCACTGGGATGGTCGATCGTCACGCCCAGGATAGTCGCCGAGCGCGTCACAATCTGCGCGAGCTCCTCGACCGTGTAGTAATCCAGGCGATATGAAATGCCAAAGCGGTCGCGCAACGGGCCGGTCAACATGCCTGAGCGGGTCGTTGCCGCCACCAGCGTAAACTTGGGAATATCCAGGCGAATCGAGCGTGCTGCCGGACCCTTGCCGATCACGATATCGAGGGCAAAGTCCTCCATCGCGGGATACAGGACCTCCTCGACCGAACGGTTGAGGCGGTGGATCTCGTCGATAAACAACACGTCGCCCGGCTGCAGGTTGGTAAGGATAGCCGCCAGGTCACCGGTGCGCGCGATGGCCGGACCGCTCGTCGTCTTAATCTGGGCACCCAGCTCGTTAGCGATAACCGTAGCCAGCGTTGTCTTGCCTAGACCCGGAGGGCCCGAGAAGATCACGTGGTCGAGCGTCTCACCGCGACTCTGCGCCGCTTCGATGAGCACACGCAGGCTCTGCTTGATATGCTCCTGGCCACAATAGTCGTCCAGACGCTGGGGGCGCAAGGTGCGGTCGACATCGAGGTCCTCGGGCGTCAGCTCCGAGCCCACCATGCGCTTGCCGTGCGCCATGGATGCCGCCGGCGAGTTGCCGGGCGTCGCCCACAGATCCTGAGAGTCATCGGCTTCCCACATCACGCATCCATTCCGAGTCGCTTAAGCGCCGCGCCGAGCAGATCCTCGACACGCATATCCTGCCCATCATACCCGCTCAGGGCGACATCGGTCTCCTGCGGGCTAAAGCCCATGGAAAGGAGCGCCGCACGGGCATCGTCAATGGCCGACGGAGCGGCGGCGGGCACGGGCATCGCGACCTGTCCGGGGATCACATCGACCGGCACAAAGCCCTTGTCCTTGGCAAAGGTGCTCTTGAGCTCCAAGATCAGGCGCTGAGCCGTCTTTTTGCCCACGCCGGGCACCTTGGCCATGCCTTTGTCATCCTCGGCCATTACCAGGGAATACAGCTGTCCCACGGTATAGGTGGAGAGCACGGCGAGCGCTAGGCGCGGGCCGACGCCCGAGACGGACACGAGCCGGTCGAACATCGTACGCTCGTCCTTGGAGGCAAAGCCGAAGAGCGTCATGGCGTCCTCGCGCACCTGCATGCGCGTGTAGAGGCGGACCTCGCCGCCGGGCGTCGGCAACGTGGCAGCGGTGCTGCCCGAGATGCCGAGCTCAAAGCCCACGCCCGATACATCGACGACGGCCGAGCTCATTGTGGCCTCGACAAGCGTTCCATGGAGCTGGGAGATCATCAGTATCCGGTTCCTCTCTGTTGATAGAACTCGCCACCGGTGAGGGCACGGGTGCGGCTTAAGTTAACGTGGCAGATGGCACAGGCCAGGGCATCGGCGGCATGATCGGGATGCGGATCGTGGTCGAGCTGCGTAAGCGTGCGCACCATGTAAGCGACCTGCCGCTTGTCCGCAGCGCCGGTGCCCACCACGGCCAGCTTGATCTGCATAGGCGTGTATTCGCCGATCTCGAGCGCGCACTCCGAAAGCGCCACAAGCGCAGCCCCGCGGGCATGTGCCGTAGGGATAGCAGAGCGAACGTTGGCGCCAAAGTAGATGCTCTCGATGGCCGCCGTGTCGGGACGGTAGCGCTCGACGACGTCCTTAAGGTCGCGGGCAATGTGCGAAAGGCGCACCGCGAGCGGGCTTCCGGCACTGGTCTCAATACAACCGTAGGCACGACAGCGAACCTCGCCGCGCCGTTCCTCGATAATCCCCCAACCCGTATGGGCCAAACCGGGGTCGATACCCAAGATGACCAAGCCAGCCTCCCCTCGCCTTTTGCCAAGCGCAAGGCAAGGCCCCGCGCATCATTCACGAACGTCTGTTCTAGAATAACACAACAGGGCCAAGATGCTCAGTTGAAGTGTCGGGGATGGGAGCGAATCCCATCCCATAGTTAATTTTGAGAAAAGAACGGGAATTGACGGGGATCCACCGGTGGGTGAGGCATCGGCATGCCCTGAGGCCCGCCCTGAGGGCCGCCCTGATCGCCCATCATCTTATCGATGGCGTCCTGGACCTCGCCCTCAAACTTCTTCATGCCCTCGTGCAGGCGGCGCTGACCGTCCTCGGAGCGCAGCTCCTCCATCTGCTCGGGCGAAATACCCAGCAGCTCACCGAGCACGCCCATCATCTCGCTTCGCATGCGCTCGCTCGAATCCTCGTCGGCAAAGCGGCGCACCTCGGCGCTGCTGATGCTCGTGCGCCAGG
>CABUBS010000150.1 GCA_902489855.1 uncultured Collinsella sp. | reverse complement strand
AGGCTCACCCGCCAGCCGCTCCACAACGTAAGCGTTCTCGCACAAGCCTCCCGTCAGGTAGTACGGAGCGCCCGCCGCCTGCCCGGCCATGGTCGCCACGCGCGAGACCACGCTGTCGATCACGCCACGCGCAATGTTCTCGCGCGGCTCACCGCGACCGATCAAGCTGATGACCTCGCTTTCGGCAAACACCGTGCACATACTGGAAATCTTGGTAGGCTCGCCGGTGCGGGCGAGGTCTGCCATCTGCTGTTGGGAAATGCCTAGGCGGTCGGCCATGATCTCCAAAAAGCGCCCCGTGCCGGCGGCGCACTTGTCGTTCATGGCAAACTTGGCCACGCGGCCGCCCTTGAGTTGGATGACCTTGGTATCCTGGCCGCCCACGTCAATCACCGTGCCGTGATTGCCAAACAGGCGCACGGCACCGGTGCCGTGGCAGGTAATCTCGGTCACGACCTTGTGCGCATAGGGCACCGCGACACGGCCGTACCCGGTCGCGACCACGCGCACGTCGTCGGCAGCCACGTCGTAGCCAGCCGCTGCCAGTGCCTCGCGCAGCCGCTCGGAAGCATCGACCGAGGAGAACCCAGTTGGCTGCACGCACGTCCACGCCACCGAACCCTCCCCATCGACCACAGCAGCCTTAGCCGCCGTAGACCCGATATCGATCCCGATCCCTATCATGGCTCTCTCCCAATCTAAACATCAAAGGTAGCGGCGCGTTCAGGCGCCTTAGCTCTAGGTTTCTCAGGTGCCGGAGGTTGCCCCGAAAGAGGAGCGCAGCGTACTTTGGTGCGCAAGCGACGGTTTGAGGGGCAAGATCCGGTGCCTGAGGAAGCTAGAGGGTTTCGATGAAGGCGGCGATGCGGGTCTCGATCTGTCCCATGTCGCCGTTACTGTAGTCGGTCTCGATCTTCATATACGGAATACCCGCACCCTCGACGGCCTCCTGCATGCGCGCGCTCTCAACGTTGAAGGTATGGCAGGCCTGTAGCACGCTCTCTACCACGCCATCGACGTGATACTTCTCGCACATGGCCAGCGTGTTGTCCATGCGGCCGTCGTTGGGCGTCATCACCGAGCAGTTGATGTCCAGATAGCGATCGGCAATGGCACGCAGAATATCGGGCGCGTCGGGGTCGATCATCATGGCAGCCGTGCGCTCGCCCGAGCAGTCGTCCATGCAAACAACCACGCCGCCGTTGGACTCGATGGTGCGACCGATCTTGTTGATCACGCCGCCCAAGGGGCAGCCGGTGATCAGGATGCGCTTGGCATCCGCCGCGACCGGGCGCTCGCCAGCCTCGTAGGCTTCACGCAGCTTGGCAACCTTTTGTTCCAGCTGCTGCGTATAGGCCTCGATATCAAAGCTGAACGTACCGGCGAACATGGTGCTCATCAGGTCGACGCCGCTCATGGCCGCCGGCTGGTTGGCCTGCAGGGCAAACATCTCGAGCTGGGCGGCACGCAAGCGGTTGCGGCGGCGCACGGCAGCGCGCAGGTCGTCATCGGTAATCGTGATGCCGTAGAAGTTCTCGAGCTCTTCCTTGAGCAGACGGCACTCCTCGTACCAGCCCTCGCGCTCATAAGCGCGGTCGCGGCTCTGCGGCAAATGCAGAATGTACGTGCGCTTGAGCTCGTTCAGCAGCTCGTACATTTTCTTCTTGCCGTCGCAGGTGGTCTCTCCGATGATCATGTCGCTAAAGTACGTAAACGGGCACTTTTGCGAGTAGGCGAAGCCGTAGGTCGACTTGATGAGCGGGCAGAGGTTTGCCGGCAGCACCTTCTCGGCCTCGGGAATCACCTCGTCGGACGTACCGCACAGGGCGACACTCGCGGCCCCCGCGGCATCAATAATCTCGAGCGGTGTATAGCTGCACAAGAAGCCGACCAGACGATTGCCTGCCTGCTTGTAGTCCTTCACGCGAATAAACGCCGCCTTGCGCTGCTCGTTGAACTCCTCAAACGAGCTGGGCAGCGGCTGCTCAATTATTTCGGACATAGCACTCCTAAAAATAATCACGGCGATGGGCGGCTTCCCCAGGCACCCGATCTTGCCGTTCAAACCGTCGCTTGCGTACCAAAATACGCGGCGCTCCTCTTTCACGGCAACCTCGGGCACCTGGGAAACCCGTTTCCTTGGTTGGATTAGACCTAAATGGTCTCCAAGAAGGCCTCAATCCTAGTTTGAAGTTGGCCTGCGTCCTCGCCGGCGTAGTCGGTCGTGATATGCATAAACGGAATGCCGGCTTCCTCGGCGGCCTTCTCCACGGCAAACGACTCCATCTCATAGAGCGTGCAGAACTGCAGGGCCACGTCGACGATGCCGTCGACATGCAGGTCCTTGGCCATCTGGACAATGTCCTTCATACGCTGGTCGTTGGGCGTAAAGACGGCGCAGTTGATCTTAAAGTAGCGCTCGGCGAGGGCGTCGAGCATCTCGTCGACCGTCTCGCCGGACTCGTCGACCAAATCCTTGTAGTAGCGCGAGCCCGTGCAGGACTCCTCGCCTACCACAACGCCGCCGGCCTTCTCAATGAGGTTGAACAGCTTCCAGTTGGGCACGGCCATGGGCGTGCCGGTGTACAGGATGCGCTTGGTCCCCTTGGGCGCCACGCCCTCGCCGGCTTCAACGCGCTGCTCGCACTCGGCGGCCATGTCGTTGATGGCGCCGGTCAAGCGCGGCGTGTCGTCCATAAAGGCGGCCTGAACGGTCAGCAGGCTGTCGAGACCGCTGATGGGCGCTGGGTCGGCAGCGCGCGTGGCAGCGAGGCGCTGCAGGGCGCGACGCTTCTCATTGACGGCGTGGATAGCGGCCTTCAGGCGCTCGGGCGTAATCTTGACGCCACACTCTTCCTCGATCTTGGCGGCGAGCTTTTTGACCTCGGCCTTCCAAGTCACGAGCGTCGACTCATCGTGCACGTTGGGAATATCCATAACGTACATGTTCTTTTGCGTGGCAAAGAACTCGTAGGCCTTCTTCTTGCCATCGCAGGTGTTCTCGCCTACCACCAGGTCACTCGACTCAATGTAGGGGCAGACCTCGCCCAGCTTAAAGCCGGCAAAGCTCTTGATGAGCGGACAAGTGTTGCGTGGCAGGTGCTCCTCAACCTTATCGGTTGCCCAATCGGCACCCGAGCACAGACCCACGGGAATGCCGTCACAGGCAAGTACAATCTCCTCGGGAACGTACACGCAGAACGAACCGACGATCTTGGTGGCCTCGCCAGCCTCCTTCTTGTCGAGCATCTCCTTAATACGGCCGCTATGGATGTTGGTGGCCACAAAGTCCAGGTAGGACGTGGACTTGGGGCGATTGTGCTGCATCAGAAACATATCGCCGTACATCTGACCCACGGCGCCCAGCAGCATGTCGTGGTCGGCAAGATTCATGCCGAGGCTCTCCCACATCGGATGGAAATCGAATTCTTCAGCCATGACGGTTCCCCTCTCGAACCAAAATTGAATAGCTACGGTATTGCTGCACGGTGGGTGGCGAAAACCCAGCCGCGCCTAAACCCGGAATTTTAGGGAACCTGCTTTGCGGTCGATTATTTAATTGTTCGTCGTCTCTCCCGGAGCCGTGAACATACCTGCTCATATGCGACTCCGAGCTATATATAGGGCACGCGCGGCAACGCGGCGAATGTATGTCGTCTGCGGCATGTGCGCACCCTCCTTTACAAGTTAAGGTCAACTATATCAACGGTCATCGTCCAGACGAACACCGTTGACATTCGTACGACAGCGTCGTGCGTCGTCGTTTAATAAAAAATTATCTTGATTGGTAAGAGTTTGTCGTCCCTCATTCGGCGAGCGGCAAGACAAAGCCGCCGAGGCTTATATCCCCGACGGCATTACCCGGCGCTATCGACAAACCAAATGGATCCTGCTGGCATCAAAATGCATGCGCAGCGTCTCGCCTGCTTGCGGCAGCGCGTCGACAGGCATGCCCACCTTGTTGACCTTCCACTGCAGACGCGTGGGCGCATCGACGCGCGGCACGTCCAGCAACACCAGCCGCTCAAAGCGCGAATCACTCACGCGGGCCACGTGCAAGTCATAGCTGTTGCGGCCCCGCTCAGCGCGATTGTCAACATGGAAGTAGCTTGCGCGAATGCCCAGGTATGCCACGTCATCGGGAACCTCGCGGCCCACGTTGAAGGTCATGCCCCAGTCGAGGGCCTCAACTTCTTCGTCGCCGATCTTGCGCGCCCGGCTTGTGTTCTTGCAGCCCGTCAGGCGCAGCGCCGCCAGCGTCTGCGGGCGGCGAACCACGTCCTCGACGGAGCCGATCTCCTCCACATGCCCGTCGTGCATCACGCAGATTCGCTGGCACAGGCGGCACGCTTCGTCGATGTCGTGGCTCACGTAGAGTACGGTGCGGTTGCACACATCGAACAGGTCGAGCATGTTCTGCTCGAGGGCGCTCTTAAGATAGGAATCGAGTGCGCTCATGGGCTCGTCGAACATAAAAATGCCCGGATGCGCCGCCACCATGCGGGCAAGCGCCACGCGCTGCTGCTGCCCGCCCGAGAGTCGTGCGGGATAGCGGTCGGCAAAATCGGCCAGACCGAAAATGCTCAGATAGCGCTCGGCGAGCTTTTTGCGCGCGGCGGCGTCACCCGCGTCCTTTACACCGGCGCATACGTTATCGGCCACTGTCATGTTAGGAAACAGCTGATAGTTTTGGAACAGCAGAGCGCATTTGCGCGCCTGGGGCGACAGGTTGATGCCCGCCGCCGAGTCAAAAAAGGTCACGCCGTTGACGACAATCTTGCCCTCGTCGGGCGTCTCCACACCGGCGATGCAGCGCAGCGTACAGCTCTTGCCGCAACCCGAGGCGCCCAGCAGGGCCACGCGCTCCTCGCCGGCCTCAAGCTGCATGTCGAGCACAAACCCGGGATAACGTTTCTTAATATCCAAAACGAGCGACAACGGCGCATTCGCAAAAGTATCGCGAACGT
>CABUBS010000149.1 GCA_902489855.1 uncultured Collinsella sp. | reverse complement strand
GCCCGGGAGGGTAACTTTGTCCGGGGAAGTTCGCGAAGCCCACTTCCCCGGACAAAGTCACCCTCCCGGGCAAGGCCCCAGCGCGAGGCCGTCCCGGATGCCTACTTACTCGTTGTCGCCCGCGGTCATTTGGGTTGCGGAGAGCGCGCCGTCGGCTGCGGTTGCGGCAGCGGCGTCAGGCCAGACCCAGTCGGTGAAGGCCGGGTGATCGTAGCCTTCGTCGCAAGCGAACTCAAAGGCCTCGGTGCGGAAAGCTTCCCACTCGTTGATCTGCTCGGCAAACTTGTCAGCATCGACCATGCGCAGCACGTCGGCAGCCAGGGCCCAGCGGTCCATGTTGTTCAGGCGCAGCATGTCGAACGGCGTGGTCGTGGAGCCCTTCTCCTCATAGCCGTGGACGCGGAAGGCGTCGTGGCCGGGGCGGTTCCAGATCAGGCGGCGAATCGTGCCGGCATAGGCGTGGAAGGCAAAGAGGACGGGCTTCTCACCGCAGCCGAACAGCTCGGCCCAGCGCTCGTCGCTGATGGCCTGGTCGTTCTCGCAGACGTTCTGGATCTTGAGCAGGTCGACCACGTTGACGAACCACACCTTGATGCCCAGCTCGCGCAGCATGTCTGTCGCGGCCAAGGCCTCGAGCGTCGGCACGTCGCCGCAGGTGGCGACCACGACATCGGCCTCGGCGAGCGAATCGGCGGTCGATGCCCACTCCCAGGTCGCAACGCCCTCGGCGAGCTCCGCCTTGGCCTCGTCGACCGTCTGGAAGGTCGGAGCAGGCTGCTTGCCGCAGAAGATGGCGTTGACGCAGTCGGTGGACTGGTAGACGCGCTCGGCAACGGCAAGGGCCATGTTGGCGTCGGCCGGATAGTAGGCATTCACGATGTGCGTGTCGTTGGCCTTGTTGAGCAGCAGGTCGATAAAGCCGGGGTCCTGATGCGAGAAGCCGTTGTGGTCCTGACGCCAGACGTGGCTCGACAGCAAAATGTTAAGGCCGCTGATGGGGGCACGCCACGGAATCTCGCGCTTGGTAGCCTCGAGCCACTTGCAGTGCTGGTTGACCATGGAGTCGACCACATGGACAAAGCTCTCGTAGGAGCTCCACACGCCGGAACGGCCAGTGAGCACGTAGGCCTCGAGGAAGCCCTCGCATTGGTGCTCGGACAGCTGCTCGACGACCTTACCGGAGCCTGCCAGCAGCTCGTCGTTGGCCTCGTCCTCGTAGAAGCCGGCGTCCCACTGCTTCTTGGTCACCTTGTAGGCAGCCTGCAGACGGTTGGACGCGGTCTCGTCGGGACCAAAGATGCGGAAGTCATCCATGTTCTTGGCCAGAACGTCGGCAGTGTACTCACCAAAGACGCGGGCGGCCTCGGTGGAGCCCCAGCCATGACCCTTAGTTGCGACGGGGACCTCGTGGGCATGAATATCGGGCAGCTCGAGCTCGCGACGCACCTTACCGCCGTTCGCGTTGGGGTTGGCGCCGATGCGCAACTCGCCGGTCGGCATAAAGGCCGTCACCTCGGGGCGCACCTGGCCCTCGGGCGTAAAGAGCTCCTCGGGCTTGTAGGAACGCAGCCACTCGCGCAGCACGCGGAAGTGCTCGTGGGTGTCCTTGGCACTCGCCAGCGGCACCTGATGCGCGCGCCAGGAGTCCTCGGTCTTCTTGCCGTCGATGTGCTTGAGGCAAGTCCAGCCCTTGGGCGTACGGAACACAATCATGGGGTAGGCCGGGCGGACCACGGTCTCGCCTGCGGCGGCCTGGGCCTGCGCGGTGACCTTGATGTCACAGATCTCGTCAAAGACCTGCTCAAACAGGGCAGCGAAACGCGCATGAATGCTTGCGTGGCTCTCGTCGTCAAAGCCGGCGACAAAGAAGTGCGGCTTATAGCCCATGCCCTCAAAGAACTTGGTGAGCTCCTCATCGGACACGCGGGCAAGGATGGTGGGGTTGGCGATCTTGTAGCCGTTGAGGTGCAGGATCGGCAGGACGATGCCGTCGGTTGCCGGGTTCACGAGCTTGTTGGACTGCCAAGAGGTCGCGAGCGGACCGGTCTCGGACTCGCCATCGCCCACCACGGCCACGGCCAGCAGGCTCGGGTTGTCCATGACGGCACCGTAAGCGTGGCTGAGCGTGTAGCCGAGCTCGCCGCCCTCGTGGATGGAACCGGGCGTCTCGGGCGCAAAGTGGCTCGGGATGCCGCCGGGATAGGAGAACTGGCGGAAGAACTTCTGCAGGCCGGCCTCGTCATTGGTGATGTCGGGGCGAATCTCGCGGTAGGTGCCGTCGAGCAGCGACTGAGCAGTACCGGCGGGGCCGCCGTGACCAGGGCCCATCAAGAAGATAGCATTCTGGTTGTGGTCGGTGATCAGACGATTGACGTGACCGAACAGGAAGTTGATGCCGGGCGTGGTGCCCCAGTGGCCAACCAGGCGGTGCTTAACGTCCGGACGACCAAAGTCGCGCACCTCACCGGTTTTCTCGTCGACAAAGTCGGGGCGCATTAGCGGGTTAGAGCGAAGGTAGATCTGACCGACGGACAGATAGTTCGATGCGCGCCAATACAGGTCGACGCCCTCGAGCTCGGAAGCCGGCACCTCGTGGCCCAGCTTTTGCCACGGCGTCCCCAGTGTTTTAGCCATTGTTTATGTCCCTTCGCTGTGCGGTCGCCCTCCGATACGGCAACCTTTCGTTGGGACTAGTATATTTGCTAAAACGTTTTATCATGGTGAAAAAACGTTTTACCACCCTTATCAATCCCATCGATTAGCAAAACGCGACATTCACCTGCGGCATTGCCCGTCACAGGTGCTCCACATTCGGTCTCTGCAAATTGATAAACGTGTTTAGTTGTGTTTAGTAAGCTCGAGCACGCTGTCCTTAACGATAAGCTCCGGCTCCAGAACGACCTCTTCGGCACGCCTGCCGCCCCTACCGGCAAGACGCTTGGACATGCAGCCAAAAGCATGCTCCGCAAGGACACCAGGGTCCTGCTCAATCGCGGTCAGCGCCGGCTCAAAGAGAACGTCGGCCGCCGAGTTGTCATAGCTCACCACCGAGATATCGCCCGGGATGCTCTTCCCCATCTCGTGCAAGCGCTTGAGCAAACCGAGGGCAATGTTATCCGAGCTTGCGAACACGGCAGTGGCGTCAGTTGCGAGCACCGCCTCCGAGGCCTCGTATGCGCTCGGAATGTAGTACTCGCTCTCAAACTCCAAACGTGCGTCGATCGGCAGGCCAACCTCACGCAGCGCGCGCTCATAGCCGGCAAGTCGCTTGCGACCCGTATTGGAACGGCGCGCGTTAACCAAGCAGGCGATGCGACGGTGGCCTTGCTCGATCAGATAGCGGGTGGCCATATAGCCGCCCATCTCGTGGTCGAACATCACCTTGTCGCACTCGAGCCCCTCAATGGCACGGTCGACCATTACGGCCGGGATGGGCAGGTGGCTGACTTCTTCGCGCAGGGCGCGGTCATCGGAGAACTCGTCACCCACCACCAGGAAGACGCCATCAACGCCGCGCGTCACCAGCTGGCGCAGCAGCTCCAGATCGTCATCGGCGCTTCCGCCCGAGCTGGTAATGAAGAGCGCATAGCCGTCCTCGCGGCAGCGCTTTTCCAGGCTACCGGCGAGCGAGGCAAAAAAGCGGCTCTCGATGTTAGGGACGATAAGGCCCAGCGTGCGCGACTCGCGCATGACCAGGCTGCGCGCAATCTGGTTGGGAACATAGTGGTTGCGTGCCGCGACCTCCTTGATAAGTTTGCGGTTTTCTTCCGAGATGCGACAGGGCCGATTATTGAGAACAAGCGAGACCGACGAGGGGGAAAGCCCCACCTCCTGGGCGATCTGCTTGAGGGTGACTTTGTTGGCCATCTCGCTCCTTCCGGGTTTACGCGCAATCTCTTGAAAGTATAGCGACTACCCCTCTACCTCGGTGATAAACACTTTACCAATCCGGTGGACGGCTGTTTTATCGCCGCCAGCGCACCAAATCCGTCCGGGTGGGGTATATTGCAATCGATTGATGACAACGACCACCAAAAGGCGGATATTCGTATGCACGAGAACGACTTTTTTAACGAGGACCTGCTGTGCGCGCTCGCTGGCGTTGCCGGCGAGGACAACGTGCTGATGAGCGAGCCCATGCGCGAGCACACCACGTTTAAGATCGGCGGCCCGGCCGACGTCTTTGTCACGCCCGATACCGAGCAGGGCCTCGTCGCCACGCTCGATACCTGCTATCGCTGCGACCTGCCACTCACCATCGTGGGCAACGGCTCCGACTTGCTCGTCGGCGACAAGGGCATCCGCGGCATCGTCGTAGCGCTGGGCGAGGGCCTCTCCGGCATTACGGTCGACGGCACGCACGTCACGGCGGCAGCCGGCGCCTTGCTTTCCGATGTCGCCGCGGCGGCAGCCGAGGCCGGCCTTACCGGCATGGAGCCCATCTCGGGCATTCCCGGATCGGTCGGCGGTGCCTGCTACATGAACGCCGGTGCCTACGGTGCCTGCATGGCCGATGTGCTGGAGTCCGTGCGCGCCTACAAGCCCGCCCGCATGCTTGACGACGGTACCCGCGGTAGCGGCAGCATCATCGAGTTCGATGTCGACGAGCTCAACCTGGGTTATCGCAAGAGCCGCATCGCCGACGACGGCTTCATCGTGCTTTCGGCCACTTTCAATCTCGCCCCGGGCAACGCCGCGATGATCAAGGCCGACATGGATGACTACCGCCAGCGCCGCGAGGACAAGCAGCCGCTCGACATGCCGAGCGCCGGCTCCACCTTCAAGCGCCCCGAGGGCTACTTTGCCGGCAAGCTCATCATGGACGCCGGCCTGCGAGGACACGCCATCGGCGGCGCGCAGGTGAGCGAAAAGCACTGCGGCTTCATCGTCAACGCCGACCACGCCACCGCCGCCGATGTCGACGAACTCATCCGCCACATCCAAACAACCGTCAAAGACCAATTCGACGTAGACCTAGAACCCGAAGTCCACCGAGTAGGCGAATTTTTATA
>CABUBS010000148.1 GCA_902489855.1 uncultured Collinsella sp. | reverse complement strand
TGCCGCGCCGCACGGGCAGCTCGGCCTGGGTCTCATCGATGTCGAAACCCTTCATAAGGTTGGGTACGACCTCGGCCTCGAGCTTGGTGCCGCGGATGATGGCGATGGCCTTGTCGATGTCGAGCAGGATCGCCTCGAGGCCGTGCAGCAGGTGCAGGCGCTCGGACTTTTTACCCAGGTCAAAGTTAATGCGGCGACGCGTGGACTGAATACGCCACGCAACCCACTCGTGCAGGATCTGGCGCACGCCCATGATGCGGGGATAGCCGTCGACCAGCACGTTGAAGTTGCAAGAGAACGAATCCTGCAGCGTGGTCGAGCGATAGAGCTTGGCCATGAGCTTGTCGGGGTCGACACCGCGCTTAAGGTCGATGGCGATGCGCAAGCCCGAGAGGTCGGTCTCGTCACGGATGTCGGCGATCTCCTTGACCTTGCCCTCTTTGGAGAGCTTGACGATGCGTTCGATGATGACATCGGTCTTGGTGGTGTAGGGGATCTCGTAGACCTCGATGATGCGCTCTTCGGGAATCCAGCGCCAGCGGGAGCGGATCTGGAAGCTGCCAAGGCCGGTCTCGACGATCTTCTCCATCTCCTCGCGGCGATAGATAATTTCGCCGCCGGTCGAGAAGTCGGGCATGGGCATATATTCGAGCAGGTCGCAGTTAGGATCCTGCAGGTAGTGCATGGTGGCAGTGCAGACCTCGTTGAGGTTGAAACCGCAGATGTCGGACGCCATGGCGACGCCGATGCCCTTATTGGCCGAGACAAGGATGTTGGGGAATGTGGTGGGCAACAGGCGCGGCTCCTTCATGGCGCCGTCGTAGCTGTCAACGAAGTCGACCGGGTCCTTGTCGATGTCCTTGAAGATCTCGGCGCTGATGGGGGAGAGCTTGGCCTCGGTATAACGCGAGGCGGCGTAGCTCAGGTCGCCCGAATAGTACTTGCCAAAGTTGCCTTTCGACTCAACGAACGGCGCGAGCAGTGCCTCGTTGCCGGTGGCCAGGCGCACCATCGTCTCGTAAATCGCGGCGTCGCCGTGCGGGTTGAGCTTCATGGTCTGGCCCACGATGTTGGCGCTCTTCTGGCGCTCGCCCTTGAGCAGACCCATCTTGTACATGGTGTAGAGCAGCTTGCGGTGCGAGGGCTTAAAGCCGTCGATCTCGGGGAACGCACGCGAGACGTTGACGCTCATGGCGTAGGGCATGTAGTTGACCTCGAGCGTCTGCGTGATCGGCTGGTCGGTGACCTCGGAGTGCAGGCCGATGACGTTCTCGGCGTTGACCTGCTTTTTCTTTGGCTGGTTCTTCGTCTTCTTCTTTGCCACGATATCCTCTTGAACTTCTTAAGGGCCGTCGTTATCGATTTGCTGCTACTGCAGGTCCAACTGGTCCAGGTATTCCTTGCCGTGCTCCGAGATATGGCGCTTGCGGCCCGCCTCGTCGTTGCCCAGCAACAGGTTGAACATGGTCTCCATCTTGGTGACGTCCTCGGGCTCCACCTTGATCAGGCGACGCGTCTCGGGGTTCATGGTGGTGAGCCACATCATGTCCGGATCGTTCTCACCAAGACCCTTGGAGCGGTTGATGGAGCACTTTTGGTCGCCAATCTCCTTAAGGATGCCGTTCTTTTCGAGCTCGGTGTAGGCAAAGTAGGTCTTTTCTTTGCAATTGATCTCGTAGAGCGGCGACTCGGCGATATACACGTAACCCTCTTCGATGAGCGTGGGCACCAGGCGATAGAGCATGGTGAGCACAAGCGTGCGGATGTGGTAACCGTCGACGTCGGCGTCCGTACAGATAATGACCTTGTTCCAGTTGAGGTTGTCCAGGTCAAAGGCGCCAAGGTTCTTGATGCGCTTGTCTTTGATCTCCACGCCGCAGCCCAGCACGCGCATGAGGTCCATGATGATGTCGGACTTAAAGATACGCGGATAATCCTCCTTCAGGCAGTTGAGGATCTTGCCGCGGACGGGCATAACGCCCTGGAACTCGGCATCGCGCGACGTACGGATGGCGCCTGCTGCCGAGTCGCCCTCTACGATGTAGATCTCGCGACGGTTCTTATCTTTGGAGCGGCAGTCGATGAACTTCTGCACGCGGTTGGCCATGTCGGTCTTCTGCTGCAGGTTGGTTTTGATGCTCTGGCGTGTCTTCTCGGCGTTCTCGCGCGAACGCTTGTTGATGAGCACCTGCTCCATGATCTTGTTGGCAGCGTCTTTGTTCTCGATCAGGTAAGTCGAGAGGCGCTCCTTAAAGAAGGCCGTCATAGCCTGCTGGATAAAGCGGTTGTTGATGGCCTTCTTAGTCTGGTTCTCGTAGGACGTCTGGGTGGAGAAGCAGTTGGTCACCAGCACCAGACAGTCCTGGACGTCCTGCCACTTAATGCCGCTCTCGTTTTTGTTGTATTTGCCCTGTTGCTTAATGTAGGCATCGATGGCGCTGGTCAGAGCGCTACGGGCCGCCTTCTCGGGCGAGCCGCCGTTCTCGAGCCATGACGAGTTGTGGTAGTACTCCTGCATCATGAAGGTGCGCGAGAAGCACATGCACGCGGTAATCTTGACGTTGTAGTCGGGCAGGTCCTCGCGATCGCGACCGCGACGGTCGGCCTCGATAAAGAAGGGCTCGGTGAGGTAGTCGGTACCGACCTTCTCGAGCACGTAGTCTTCGATGCCCTTGGGATAGCAAAAGTCCTCTTCGGTAAATTCGCCGTCGTCGCCCTCGATGCGCAGGCGGAAGGTCACGTTGGCGTTGACCACGGCCTGGCGGCGCATGGTTTCGCGATACCAATCGTGGGGGATGCTGATGGAGGTAAAGACCTCAAGATCGGGGCGCCACTTGATGGTGGTGCCGGTACGGTCCTCGTCGCTGGGCTCAATCTCGAGTGCCTTCTTTTTGGCGCCGACGACCTTGCCCTTCTTAAAGTGCAGGGAGTACTTGTTGCCATCGCGCCAAACCGTGACGTCCATGTACTCGGAGGCGTACTGGGTCGCGCACGAGCCCAGGCCGTTGGTACCGAGCGAGAAGTCGTAGTCGCCGCCCTGGTTGTTATTGTATTTGCCGCCGGCGTAGAGCTCGCAAAAGACGAGTTCCCAGTTAAAGCGCTTCTCGGAGGGGTTCCAGTCGAGCGGGCAGCCGCGGCCGTTGTCCTCTACCTGAATGGAACCATCGCGAAAGGCGGTAAGGGTGATGAGCTTGCCGTAGCCCTGGCGCGCCTCGTCAACGGCGTTGGACAGGATCTCGAAGGCGGCATGCGCGCAGCCGTCGAGTCCGTCCGAGCCAAAGATGACGGCGGGGCGCAGGCGTACGCGCTCCTCGTCCTTGAGCTGGCGGATACTGTCGTTACCATAGTTTGCGGTGTTTTTTGCCATACTCGCTCTCTCGGTGCTCCTTTGCTGCGTTTAAGTCATATAGATAGTCAAGGTAGCATAGCCCAGCCCACAGACGATTCCACCCAACACGAAATCCATCGAACAATCGTTCGGAGTTCGATGGAGATTCGTTTACTCGGACAAAACCGAGTCGGCTCTGTCCGAGTAAGTTTGAAGACGGCCGAATGTGTCTTGCTGCGTTTGCGGTTGGATACGCTGTCGAAAACGTGTCGTGCGGATTGTTGTTCCGAATCGAACATTGGGACAAGCGTCTCGTTTTATGGGCCACGGGCGTGCGTGTGCGAGTCCCTTTGGCCCATAAGGAACGCTGGCGGGTCGTTATTTGGGCCGTGGGTCACTTCGCCCGCGCCGTGTTTCGTCATACGCTCATAGTGGAAGCCGATGCCACGGGGTCGACTTGGGACTCGGGCAACGGATGAGCTGCAAGCCGAAAGGAGCGGTGAGGATGATGAAGCCCATGACGAAGAAGCTGCTGTTAGGAATTCCCACCGTGACGCTTTTGGCTGTGTTGGCGTGTACGCTTGCCGGCTGCGGCGGTAATGCGCCGAGTGGCTCGGGCGGGAGCGCACCTGTGCAGGAGAAGTCCAAGAAGGCCAAGGCCTATGAGTCGCAGACGGTTGAGGTGGCTGGCATAACCTATGAGTCGGTGGCTCACGGTACGTTCTATCGCGGTGATGCCAAGAAGCAGGACGGCTTTTACCTGCACGTCAAGATCACCAACAACAATGCAAAGAACAGGACGTTCAGTTCCTTTAACGTGCATGCTGCCCAGGGCGATCTTGAGGCAGGCGACCCGTTGTTTACTTCCGGCAAGGCGGCCGTGTTCGACTACGTTGCAAGCGAGGCTCCCGATGAGCTTCACGAGGGCATCGATCTTTCCAAGAGGCCAGATATCGGTCCGGGCGAGACCGTTGAGTACGTGTATTTCTGGGCGCCCAAGACGGCGTACTACGGGCCCATCACTGTCGAGTTCGTAGACGCTTACGCCCCCGCCAAGAATCATGAGGCCATGCACTTTGACACCACGGATTGCGAGACCAAGGAGTTCAAGGCGGCCGGCGGCGTGGCCGATTCTGGCGAGAAGGCAGATTTAACGGGCATCGACTGCGCATCGTACAGCATCGAGGCCGCCGATGGGTACACGCTGGATTCGTCCGACGAAGAGCGCGAAAAGGCAAACTTCTTCCACGACGAGACTGGAGGACGTCTGAACATCAGCATCTTCCCGCGCTCGCCGGAGGAAGAGGTTGCAAGCCTAGAGCAGGTCTACGAAGGCAAGGAGACAACAACCGACCAGGTCGAGTACAACGGCATAACGTGGCTGCGCTTTACCGGTCCCGACAACGGCCATACACTGTTTGCGACGGCTCCCGCAACGGGTGAAACCGTCCGCGTGTCGATTGGCTGGAAGATCGATTGGGACGCCGCCGTGCCCATGATGGAGGCGCTGAAGCTCAAGTAGCGCTGTGATTCCCGTGTCAGGCGACTCAGGGCTGGCTCCGAGTTATCGGGACCAGCCCATTTTGATGCTCGATGAGTCGAGTCGGCGTTTCTCATAAAAGTAACTAGGAGCTAGCGAGGCCTATCCGAATTGACCTCATTGGCGGTGTCGGTTTCGAGCGCCGTGCGGCGGGCGCTGTAGGCGAGGACTTCACGACGCCCCGATGACAGCAG
>CABUBS010000147.1 GCA_902489855.1 uncultured Collinsella sp. | reverse complement strand
GCTATGGATTCTCCGCACGTGGCGGACGCCACGGCAGCGGACAGGTCGTAGAACAAGCCGCTGCAAAAACCGCACACGACGGCACGGGTCGGGTCACCCGAGAACACGCTTAGGCACACCAGGATAATCATGAAGTTGACGCGACCGCCCGCAATGGAGATCTGCGGTGCCAGGCCTGCCTGCAGCAGCACGCACACGATGGCGGCGATTACAAACGTGCGGGAGCTCATCCCCTGCTCGTGTAGATCCATGGACATGCCCCCTATTCGTTCGAGCCGGAATCGGTCGTCTCGGACGTGTCGGAACTGTCATCCGAGCTCTCGTCCTTCGTCTTGGTCGCAGCATCGCGCGACGTTCCCTGCGGCGTGCTGTTGGCCGTGCTCACGTCCTCATCCGAGGCCGACTGTTCGTCGGTCAGCGAGGTAATGACCAGCACTTCCTCGTTGTTCTCGGCCGTGGTCTGAGCGCGCACCACAATGGTGTAGTACACGTCGTTTGCCGATTTCTCAACCGACGAGACGGTGCCGAGCGGTAGACCCTTGGGAAACACACCGCCGATGCCCGAGGTCACGATGATGTCGCCAACCTTAACGTCGGAGTCGACGCTCACATACTCAAGACGCAGCGTGCCATCAGCCTGACCCTGCAGCATGCCTTGGGCGCGCGTGTCCTGCACCATAGCGGACACGCCCGAGTTCTCGTCGCCAATCAGGCGAACGGTCGATGTCTTGGCGGAAACTTCGATGATCTGGCCGATAACACCGGCCGAACTCGTCACAGGCATGTTGATGGTAAGGCCGTCGGCAGAGCCCTTGTCGATGGTAACGGTCGAGGTCCAGGCATCGCCGGAGGCACCGACAATACGAGCTGCGGTCGATTTAAGGTTGTAGGTCGACTGCAGGCCGACCAGCCCTTCCAGACGCTCAGCAGTCTTTTGAGCCTCGGAGAGCTCAGCAACCTTAGAGGTCAGTTCCTCGTTTTGCTTCTTAAGCTCATCAAGCGTGTCCTGCGACGCTGTAAGGTTAGAGAACACGTTGCCGATGGCATTGAAAGGAGCCGCCACAGCCGAACCCACAAAGCGCACCGGAGAGGTGATCGTCGTTACGCCCGAACGCACGGCATGAATCGGTCCTGCCTCGCCCTCGCGGATGTAAAACGTGAGCAGCAACACCGAAATCAGGCTGAAAACAATCAACGGGCGCATACCCGTTGATTGTCGCTTGGTATTCAGATTTGTGGAGAAACCCGAAGATCGTGCCAAATGGAATCCACCTTTTGGAAATTAAGCATTGGTCTGGACGAAGCCGCCATCAAACGCATTGGCCTCGAGCACGCGGGCGCAGCCGTTAACGACGTTATCGAGCGCCGTAGGGCTGACGTTGACCGAAACACCGGTCTCATCGCGCAGGCGCACGTCGAGACCGCGCAGCAGCGCACCGCCACCGGTCAGCAATATGCCATAGTACATAAGGTCAGAGGCAAGATCGGGCGGCGTAGCATCGAGGGCGTCTTTAACGGCCTTGGCCATCTCGTCGAGCGGCTTGTTGAGCGCGCGACGAATCTCCTCGCTCTCGATGCGCACGGTCTTGGGCAGACCGGTGATCACGTCGCGGCCGTTGACCTCGACATCGAGCTCGTCCTTGAGCGGCACAGCGGAGCCGACCTTGATCTTGATGTCCTCTGCCGTACGCTCGCCGATGGCCAGGTTGTAGGCATCGCGAACGTGCGTGAGGATGGCCTGATCGAACTCGTCACCGGCAATACGGATGGACTGCGAGACGACGATGCCGCCCATAGCAATAACGGCAACCTCGGTGGTACCGCCGCCGATGTCGATGACCATGGAGCCGGTGGGTTCCTCGACGGGCAGATCGGCGCCGATAGCGGCAGCCATGGGCTCCTCGATCAGGTAGGCCTGGCGAGCGCCAGCCTGGATCGTGGCCTCAAAGACAGCACGCTTCTCGACCGACGTGACGCCGGAGGGAACGCAGACGACAACGCGCGGACGCGGGGTCCACGGATAGCGCTTCTCGGACGCCTTTTCGATAAAGTAGCGAAGCATAGCCTCGGTAACATCGAAGTCGGCGATGACGCCGTCCTTCAGGGGACGAACGGCCACGATGTTGCCGGGCGTACGGCCGAGCATGCGCTTTGCCTCGATACCGACCGCCAGGATGCGCTCGTCGTTCTTGTCGATGGCGACGACAGAGGGCTCGCGAATGACGATGCCCTTGCCGCGCACGGAGACAAGCGTATTTGCGGTGCCGAGGTCGATGGCAAGATCGCCCGCATAGCTACCGAAGAACATATCCATCAAAGAAAACAACGCAACTCCTGATGTGTTGGATGATTGCTGGAAAACTACTAGCTCATGATACTAGCGCAAGCCCGGCACCTCACTTGCGGTGAAGCGCCGGGCAAAGCTAAATCCCATAAGGTCACTACTGGTTGTCAGCAGCCGAGAAATCCATATCGAGCGAGGAAACGGCCCAGCCGATATGATTGTCGGAGCGCACGAATTTGACGGTGTACTCCTGCTCGCCGCCCCTGGACAGCGAAGCCTTGACCTTGGCGGTCGTCTCGGTCATGGACTGATCCATGCCCTCGACGGACACGGTGGCGCCCTGCGGAATCGAGGAGATGATCATCGACTTGGCGTCCTCGGACAGACTCGAGGCCAGGCAAGACTCGGCCTTTGCGGTGTCACCGTCGCCGGCAGCCTGGAACAGATCGGTGATAACCGACTCCTGCGAGGGGAAGCCAAAGCCGCGCGTGTAGGCAAAGCCCAGACCGCCCGCAGCAATCAAAATGAGCAGAAGCAGCACGATGAAGACTTTGAGACCCGTGTGGCGATGGCGACGACGGACCTTGGCCTGCTTACGATCCTGACGGTCCTGCTGGACCATCTCGGACTCGGACAGCGTAAAGAAACCGGTGTCCGAGGGATCGGGCATAAACTGACCGGTCGCGCCCGTAGGATCGAGCGGATCGACGGCAGGAGCGTCCATAGCAGGCGCAGGAGCCGTGGCCATAGCCGTCTGGGCAGACAGCGCGGCAAGCGAATCGTGCACGCGGGCAAGCTCATCGGCCTGCTCGGAGGTGAGCTGGTAGATGCCATCGGCAGTAGCGGCGTTAAAGGCGTCTAGCGCGTCGGAGGGACGGCCGGCGGCAGAAAGCGCCTGACCCATGCCGGCGTTGAGCGCACGCGTATCGTCGCGGGGGCCGGCAAAGTCGATAGCCGTGCGGTAGGTCTCCACGGCATCCGCCGGACGGCCGAGCTTAATGAAGCAACGACCGAGCTCGCCGAGTGCAGCGGCAGGAGCCGGATTGGCGCCGTCGATGGCAGCCTGACGGAAGGCAGTACCCGCATTGGCATAGTCGCCCGACTGGAACAGCGCGTTACCCAGGCCCAGATAGGCCTTGAACGGCGTGGCATAGGAAGCATCCTGCGTAGCAGCAGAAAACGCCTGGGCGGCCGTCGTGTAGTCGCCCACGGCGGCGAGCGCCTTGCCGCGGTTGGTGAGCAGCGCGCCGCGCTTGCCGTAGGTGCCGTCGTTGAGGGCGGAGGCATAGGCCTCGGCGGCCTCGGCATACATGCCCAGGTGCATCAAGGCGTTGCCACGGAGGTGATCGGCCTCGCCCATAATCTCATCGGGAGTCTTTGCCGCCCCAAGCATCTGGGCTGCAGCGGAAAAATCACCCGCGCGGTAAGCGGCGCGGCCCTGTTGGATCAGCTGGCTATTCAAGGAAGTCCCCTTTACTCGTGAACGATCTCGACATGGACGATCTCGTCACCGGCACGCAGCTGCGAAATCACATCGAGACCCTCGACCGTGGTACCAAAGACGGTGTAACCGGAATCGAGGTTATGCTGGGCGCCCAGGCAGAAGTAGAACTGCGAACCCGCGGAATCGGGGTCCATGGAGCGTGCCATGGCAAGGGCACCATCGACATGGCTGTTGCGCGGATTGGTGGCAAACTCGCCCTTGATGCAGTAGCCGGGGCCACCGGTACCGGGCATGCCGTCGGGGCCCTCAAGACCGGCAGCGACGTCGGCGCCGGACATATCGCGGGTATTGGGGTCGCCGCCCTGGATGACAAAACCGGGCACATAGCGATGGAACTTAAGGCCATCATAGAAGCCCATCGTAGAAAGCTCGCAGAAGTTCGCGACATGAATGGGAGCGCCCTCGCCGTCAAACTTGACCTTGATGGTACCCTTCGACGTCTCGATAACGGCGCACTCGTCGCCGGCAAGCTGATACTCGGGCGTGTAGAGCTCTTTCTTAAACCCAAACATGTGGTTCCTTCCTCGTGCGTTTAAAGCATATTTGTACGAATTGTAGCAATAAGCACGGGCTTACATCAATTGCGCACGTAGGTTATGCCGACTATGGCGAACTAATTTTAGGAACGCTGCTGCGGCTTCCAGGAACCCACATTGGCGTCGTACTGATTAAGCGCGCTGTTGCCACTCTGCGCGATGGGCGCCAGGATCTCGCTTTGGTGAGAACTCATCGACTCGCCATCGGGAATGGCCAGCGAGATGTCCCAACTCTGGCAGATCACGTCGACGCGCTCATACATCCACTCGGCAAGCTGCTTTAAGTGGGCGATGTCATCCGCATAGACCGAATCGTCCTGGTACTTAAGGTTGTTGAGCTCATCTTGCGTCTTTTTGATCTGGTCGCGCAGGGCGTAGGCACTCTGCGACAGCTCCTGACGGGTGGACAGCGGCGTTCGGAGATAGCCGTTGTTAAAGGAATCGATGACCTCGCCAATCTGGTCTTCGTCAGCGTAGGACACGATGGTCTGATACAGACCGTCGAGCCTGGTATAGAGCTGATCATCGGTGAGCACGGTTTCTTCCTGGACCACCTCGGCAGAATCGCCCTGCTTGGTATCGTCCTCAGTCGCCTCGCCCTTTTGGCGCGTGGGGAAGGTGGTTTGTGCAGCTTGGCCAAACTGGTCGTAGAAGCCGGGCATAACACCCATGGGATCGGTCGTCACGAACCAATAGGCACCGCCGCAAACGACGGATACCGAGGTGCCGCATGCGCCGGCCTCTGC
>CABUBS010000146.1 GCA_902489855.1 uncultured Collinsella sp. | reverse complement strand
CACGCTGCTGACCGTGGCTCGGCGCGATAGGACCCACCATTGCCGGCGTCGACGTCTCGTTCTCCAACGCTTCGTCTGCCGCCACCAAGGTCAACTCGGCATGGAAGCACTATAAGCTCACCGTGACAGGCGATGACTTTAACTGGACCTATCAGCCCGAGTCCGATGAACCTATCGTCGATGGCGAAGCTGCCGCAAAAGAAATCATCAACCACAACGAAGCCTTTATTTGGCCGGTCCGCCTTGTGGAATCCTTAAGCGGCAAGACCAAAACAACCGCTACCTCCAACGAAGTCGATCTTGATCAAGACGTCGACCTGTCCATGCTCTCCGATACCTTTGACCAAAAGCAGTTTGAGAAGGATCTGGGCGCCGCCATCGACGAGTTTAACGAGGGGCGTTCGGGCACGTTCGAGGCCAATAGCTCCTATGACGAGCAGGCCGGCAAGTTTACCGTCGAGAAGGCGCGCTCCAACGAAAAACTCAACCGCGAGCATGTCATTAAGTATGCCGAGCTCGAGCTTGCCTCGCTGGCCGAGACCGTAGATCTTTCCAAGCTCGGCAACGATGCCTATGAGCCGCTCAATGGAACTCTGACCGATAATCAGATTCAGGCCGCATGCGATGCCGCCAACAACTACCTGGGCGTCAACGTGACCCTCAAGCTCAACGGCGAGGATGCCGGCAAGGTTGATGGCAGCTCCGTGTTGCAGTGGATCAGCTTTGCCGATCCGGCCAATCCCACGCTCGATACGTCGCAGATCAGCAGCTGGGCAGCCGAACTCGCCAACGGCTTTAATACCGTGGGCTCCACTCGCTGGTGGACGCGCGCCGATGGCAAGCAGTGTGCCGTCGAAGGCGGTGACTTTGGTTGGTCCATCGACAGCACGGCGCTCGCCAAGCAGGTCGAGGATGCCATTAACAACAAGCAGACCGGCGAAATCGAGATCAAGTACTCCCAGAAGGCCGACACCTTTACCGCAAAGGGAGAGCCCGACTGGAAGGCATACATCGACGTCGACCTGTCCGAGCAGCACGCGCGCTACTATGACGAGAGTGGCAATATCGTGTGGGAGGCCAACTTTATTTCCGGCAAACCGGGCGAGGACGCCACGCCCGAGGGCGTCTGGCAGATCAACAGCAACGACGGCGGCAGCACCCTGATCGGAGCCAAGGACCCCGAGACCGGTAAGCCCAAATACGAGAGCCCGGTGAGCTACTGGATGCCGTTTGAGGGCAACATGATCGGCTTCCACGATGCCACCTGGCAAAACGACAAGAGCTTCGATAACGCCGAGTCGTACAAGTGGTGCGGCAGCCACGGTTGCATCAACCTGCGCCTGGCCGACGCTAAGGCACTTCACGACTGCATCAAAGTCGGCCTGTGCGTGGTTGTCCACTCGTAGTGCAACGCGCACATTCATACAACGTGGAACTGCCGCGACCAATCTAACAGTTCCGAAAGAAACCGTCCTATGCGCCCGCCCCAACCGGTGGGCGCATATAATTATCGAGGTTCTTTCTATAAAGGAGACGCTATGCCGAATGTCCCCACGATCACCCCGGGCCCAGATGATACCGAGCGCACGCCCGAAGGTGCCACCGAAACGATTCCTCTGATTACAAACGTACATGCCGACAAGCAGAGCGGACGCACGAACGATACGGCCGAGATTTCCGATGAAGAGGCATATGCCAAGCTCAAGGCAAAGCGTGCCGAACGTCGACGCAAAAAGCTGATTCGTCGCGGTATTGCCGCCGGCGTCGTGGGTGCCATCGCGCTCACTGCCATTGTCGCAACCCTTGTTATCAATGCGCAGCCACAGGGCGCTAGCGATCCTGTGACCGACATGGCGACCGAGGGCACGTTTACCACAACGGTCGAGGCGAAAGGCCAGCTCAAACCCATTTCGTCCTCAGTGGTCTCCCCTTCTGTCGACGGAACGGTCGATTCAATCAACGTGCAGGCAGGCCAATCCGTCAACGAGGGCGACGTGCTTATGACCATTAAAAACGACGAGCTCGATCGCAACGTTGCCGAGGCGCAGCGTGCAGTTGCAGCCGCTCAAGAAGACCTCGCCAACGCACAGAAAGCCGCAGCCGCTGCGCAGGCCACCCCAACGACGGACGATGATGGAGCTTCCGCAGCAGCTGGCATCACCGCCGCATCAGCGGACACAAACGCCGTATCGGCCGCACAGCGCAGCCTCGCATCGGCCCAGGCAAACCTCGATCAGGCGAACGCCAAGGCAGCCCAGCCGTACGGTCACGGCCCCGAGCTCGGGTAGCATCGTGGCGCTCAACGCCAAGGTGGGCGCCACGGTAACAGGCGGCATGATCATGGGCGAAAGCGACACGAGCGGCGGAAAGCAGTGCATGCAGATCGCCGACCTGTCCAAAATGAAGGTGACCGTGCAGGTGGGCGAAAAGGACATCGCCAAGATCGCCGTTGGGCAGAGCGCCAACGTCACGTATCCCGCGTTTCCCGATATCGTGAGCCAGGGCACCGTCACGGCTATCGCGTCGGTGGCAAACTCCGACGCCGCCAACGGTGGCGGCGGCAGCGTAACCTTTAACGTCGACATCCTCATCGAGTCGCCCGACGCGCGCCTGAAGCCGGGCATGACGGCCGAGGTATCGGTGGTGACCGAGCAGCTCGACGACGTGGTGATGGTGCCGACGATGGCGCTCATGACCGAAGACGGCGAACACTATTACGTCAACGTGGCAACCGATGACGAGGGCAAGCAAACCCATCGCGTGAAGGTGAACGTCGTGACGCAAAACGACAACGAAGCCGTAGTCGGCAAGACACAGGTCAAGCGCGACGACCAGGACAACGAGATCAACCCCAACGTGCCGGTTACCAAGCTGCGCGATGGCGACACCCTCGTCATGGACACCGGAGCGGACGCAACGGCTGACGGCGGCTACAGCGCGGATTCGGGCAGCACGTCTGCCGACGAGGACATGTAATGCGTCCCGTTATCGACATCCGCAACGTGCACCGCATCTTTGAGAGCGAGGCGGGGTGCGCCCACATCCTGCACAACGTGAGCCTGGCGGTAGATCCCGGCGAGTTCGTCGCCATTACCGGCCCTTCGGGCTCGGGCAAGTCAACGCTCATGAACATCCTCGGCTGCTTGGATAAGCCGACGGCGGGCGATTACTACCTGCAAGGGCTCAACGTGGCCGAGCTTGACGATGACGAGCTGACCGAAGTCCGCGCCCTGAGCATTGGCTTTGTCTTTCAGAGCTTCAACCTGCTGCCGCGCCTGTCGGTTATCGAAAACGTCATGCTGCCGCTGGCCTACACCAATGTGCCCCGTAGCCAGCGCGAAATGCGCGCCGTGCACGCGCTGCAGGCCGTCACGCTACCGGTCGACCACTGGGACCACCGCATATCCGAGCTCTCGGGCGGCCAGATGCAGCGTGTCGCCATCGCGCGCGCACTTGTCAATGACCCGCCCATCATCCTGGCCGATGAGCCAACGGGAAACCTGGACTCCGCCACCGGAGCGCTTGTGATGGAGACCTTCCATAAGCTCCAGAAGCGCGGCAAAACCATCGTTCTTATCACACACGACCCCGGCATCGCCGCCGAGGCCGACCGTGCCGTGACCATCCGCGACGGTCGCATTCACGACGGCGCGTATATTCCACATGCACCGCGGACCCTGCGCAGCGCCGTAGATAGCCTGCCCATGATTTCCGCCTCCGCCAACCCGCCGAAAGGAGTGGTGGCATGAGCGCCCGCGATCTCATCCAGGAAGCCCTTCACTCGCTCGAGGCCAACAAGGGGCGCAGCCTGCTCACCATCCTGGGCATTGTCATCGGCATCGCCTCGGTTATCGCCATGACTTCGCTCATCGGCGGTATCCAAAACAGCCTGGTCAACAGTCTGGGCCTCAATGCGGCACGCATGGTGCAAATCTATTCGTCGCAAGAACTCACCGAGTCGGACATCGAGAAGCTTCAAAAACTGGTGCCGCAGATAGAGCAGATCGGCATTGTCGACAGCGCGTATACCGAGTATAAGACCGGCGATAAAAGCTATACCGTCATGGCACAGGGTGTCGATAGCGACATGCTCGACGCCGTGGGGGCCAGCAAGCTCGTTGCGGGGCGCACCTATTCCCAGGCCGAGTCCCAATCAGGCTCGCACGTGGCGCTCATCAGCCGCGGCGGCGCCGATCAGCTTTACGGCAACGAACAGGATGCGCTGGGGAAAACCATCAAGGTGTCCAACGGCGAGGTGCAGATTGTAGGCGTGATTGATGGCGGCAGCGACTCCATGGGCTCGCTCACGCTGTATATGCCACGCGAAACCATCTCCGGGCTGTTTGGCGACGAGAATCCTTCATTCCCCAGCGTGACGGCACTTGCCGCCGAGGGCACGGACATGGATGAACTCTGCAAGACCATCGAGTCCAAGGTGCGCGCGATAAAGGGCATCGAGGAGGAGGATGAGTACGACAGTGTATCGGCGACATCCATGAAAAGCGCCATCGATGCACTCAACTCCTTTATGGGCGCGTTCTCGCTCATCATGGGTGCTGTCGCCAGCATCTCACTGCTTGTCGGCGGTATCGGCATTATGAACATGATGCTCACCAACGTGACTGAGCGCATTCGCGAGATCGGCATCCGCCGCGCTCTGGGCGCCAGTCGTCACGATATCACCGCGCAGTTTTTGGCCGAGTCTTCGGCGCTGTGCGTCACCGGTGGACTGTTGGGTGTCCTGATTGGCTATCTGCTGGCATGGGGCCTCGCGATGTTTGCCTCCGAATCCGGGATTCTTGGCGAGCTCGGTGCCAGCGGGCAAATCACACCGAGTTTTTCAATCGCCACGGTGCTGCTGGCCTTCGCCGTCTCCGTCGGCATCGGCGTAATCTTTGGCTTCTACCCCGCTCGACGCGCGGCAAAGCTCGACCCGGTGGAGTGCCTACGCTACCAGTAAGCCACCACCAACAAGTTGCGGTGAATTAGGGACTGAATATGCTATCTAGCAGCAAAAACAGACACTATTTCACCGCAACTTATTGAAGGGCGGGAGGGCGCGCTAGGCGCGGCGAGCG
>CABUBS010000145.1 GCA_902489855.1 uncultured Collinsella sp. | reverse complement strand
CACCCACGCCGGTCACGGTGCCACCGGTGCCCACGCCGGCGACGAAGATGTCGACCTGGCCGTCGGTGTCGTCCCAGATCTCGGGGCCAGTCGTGGCCTTGTGGATGGCGGGATTCGCGGGGTTCACAAACTGGCCGGCGATGATGCTGTTGGGGGTCTCCTTCTGCAGCTCCTCGGCCTTGGCGATGGCGCCCTTCATGCCCTTGGAGCCGTCGGTGAGCACGAGCTGCGCACCGTACGCCTGCATCAGCTTGCGGCGCTCGACGGACATGGTCTCGGGCATGGTGATGATCACCTTGTAGCCGCGGGCGGCCGCCACGGAGGCGATGCCGACGCCGGTGTTGCCGCTCGTGGGCTCGATGATGGTGTAGTCGCCGCCGCGCACGAGCTTGCCGGCCTTCTCGGCCTCGTCGATCATGTTCTTGGCGACGCGGTCCTTAACGGAGCCGGCGGGGTTGAAGTACTCGAGCTTGACGAGCACGCGGGCCTTGAGGTCCTCGTCGGCCTCAAAGTGGGTGAGCTCCAGAAGCGGAGTGTGGCCGATAAGCTGATCGATGGACGTGTAAACCTTGCTCATGGTGAACCTCCAATGTGTTTGGGTTGCTGGTTGTCGGGCCGTTTGCCGGCGTTCTTAACAGTCTAACCCACAAACCTTATAGGTTGTTCGTTTGGCTGTTGAAAAGCATAGTAGACAGTAAAGCCTACTAATGCAATAGGAAAAAGATATTTATTGCGAGTTGATTAACGCCCAGACCGGAACGGGAGTTTTCAAAACCAATTTATCGGCTAGAATTGCTTCGAACAAAAGACCGAAAGGCAGCACTATACATGTTGGTTTCTACTAAGGGCAGATATGCCCTGCGCGTTATGGTCGACCTGGCCGAGCACCAGGCGGCCGGTCGCATCCCGCTCAAAGAGATCGCGGCGCGACAGGGGATTTCCGAGAAATATCTCGAGAACATCTTGGCGACGCTCGTGCGCGCCAATATGCTATCGGGCATGCGCGGCAAGGGCGGCGGCTACGTGCTCACGCGCCCGCCCGAGCAGTATACGGTGGGCGAGATCCTGCGTCTGACCGAGGGCAGCCTGGCACCGGTTGCCTGCCTGGACGGTGACTGCAAGGGCTGTTCGCGCTCCGATGAGTGCCCCACGCTCGATGTGTGGAAGAACCTGGACAAGCTCATCAACGACTACCTCGACGGCGTGACGCTTGACCAACTTGTCACTCACAACGAGGGCTACGACTACGTGATCTAGCCCCACCTGCCGCGTGGGGACAGGGTGGAAATGGAAGAATTTCTGACCCTCTGAGACTGGACAAAGAAGGCCGCTCATTTTTGCGATGGGCGGCCTCTGCTTTGTGTTTCTGTGACTCCTGACGACGGATTGTTTTAATCGTTGGCGACGCCGTCGAGGATGCTGCGCATGATGGATACCAGGATACTGCCCATAAAGGCCGAGCCAAAGCTGGCGATAGAAATGCCGGCGCCTAGGAGATTAACCGACAGGTAGCTGGCGAGCTCGAGCATAAAGCTGTTGACCACAAGCTGGAAAATGCCCAGCGTAATAATGGTGAGCGGCAGCGAAATGACGGTGAGGAACGGCTTTACGAGCGAGTCGACGATGTTCAGGAACAGCCCCACAAAGGCAAAACAGACCCAGGCTTCGGCAAAACCGAAGGGCTGGATGCCGGGGACGAGAAACGTGGCGATCGCAATGGCGATCGAGGTGAAGAGCCAGTTAAGCATAAAGCGCATGGTGTGATCCCTTTCTGCGCAGACAGTGTGTCGCTTTGTTTGGACGCCCATTGTCGCAAATATTCGTGGAGCTTACGTGCGCATTCGATTTCAAAACGGCGTTCGTCCTGAAAAACGCGCCGCTGACAGAGAGTCTTATCGCTTTAGTTTAGTGGTGTGCTACACTGCTACGGGCAAATGCCCCATGCATTGTTTTATTGCATAGAACGGGCGAACGATGCCCGATGTCAGTATCAACTTCGATGCCTTTTGGCGGGTTTGGCGGTGATCGATGAATATCGAGAACATGTTTGACAAGCCTGATGTCAAGCAGCTGGTCCACGCATTTAGTCTTTTGGACGACGAGAAGGATATTCAAGCGTTTTTGACCGATATCTGCACGCCGCGCGAGATCTGCGATCTTTCGCAGCGCCTGCAGGTCGCGCGTTATCTGGATGAGGGCGAGCCCTATGTTGAGGTTCAGGCCCGCACCGGTGCTTCGTCCACCACGGTGAGCCGCGTGTCCAAGGCGCTCAACGGCGAGTACGGTGGCTATCGCAAGATCCTCATCAAGCTGGAGGATGGCGAGTAGGCCAACGGCAAAAACGAATTGCACAGAACCGTCCCTTCGGGGGCGGTTTTTTTGGTGCAAAGGGGTCAGGTCTGTCCCCGATGCACCAAAAGATGTTGGTGTGGGGCCATGTTGTCCGCGTGGGCGGGTAGGATGGATACATTGATTATTGCGAACAGTTTGAGTGGAGGACCATGCCTGTTCGAATCTATACCACCAATGCCGGCGCGGACCTGAGCGATGCCGAGGCGGCGCTGCTGAGCGACCTTGTTGCCCGCCATGGACGTGCCGTATTGCTGGTGCCTACGTTTGCCGAGCTCGACCTGTGCCGTCACGATGCGGCGGTGGCCGGCGCTTCACTGGGCGTTGACTGCAAGACCCCCTCATCGTGGCTCCGTTCGCTGTGGGAGCTGATGGGCGACGGCCGCAGCTTCGTCGACAACCTGCAGCGCCAGATGCTGTTTTCGGATATGGTTGCCCGTCGCGACGATGCCGACCTGCAGCCGCTTTCTCGTAGCCAGGGCACGGTGCGCATGCTCGCACGCATGGCTCGCGATGTGCTTCCGGGCGTGGCGGGGACAGGTGCCGAACGCCACTGTGGCAACGCCTGCCAGCCCGAGCCCAAAAGCGATGCCGAGGCCCGCGTGTTCGAGCTTTTGCACGCCTACGCGAGCGGCTTGGACCGCCGAGATCTGGTCGAGCCCTGCGAGGCGGCCGACATGATGGCCGGCGCCTTGGCCGACAATCTGCCCGCCTGCGCCCGCGCGGTGTTCGTGCGCGGCGTCACGTCGTTTGCGCATGGCCTGCTCGAGCTGCTGTCTGCCGTGGCGAATGGCGGGGGAGAGGTCGTCGTGCTGCTCGCCCGCGAGCAGGCGGCAATGCGCGAGGAACTTGCTGCGGCCTTTGATGCCCGCGGCGTGCTGTTTGAGATTGCGCCGCTGGGGGAGGACGCTGCCGCGTCTAAGACCTCCTCTAAGCCCGCCGCTCAGCCTGCCTTTATAGAGGTTGCCGGTCCCCATGCCCGCGCCTATGCCTATGCGAATGCTATTGATAAGTTGGTAAAGGCGCGCGAGGGTGCCGCACCGCGCGACGGCGCTGCGGCACCGGCCGATCCTGCGCGCGTGCTCGTGGTGTCCGCCCGGGCACCCCAGTTGTTCGGCGAGCTTGCCGCTCGTTTGGCGGCGCGCCACATCGCGGCCGAGACAACCGAGTTCACGGCGTTTTCCCAATCCATCGCGGGCAGGCAGTTCACGGCGCTTGCCAACCTGATCGAGCGCATGAAGGCTGCTGACGAGGGCACCGCCTCCAAGACCGAGTGGTGGCCCGCCCCGGAGCTTACCGACTGGATTTATAGCCCACTTTCGGGCGCCGACGCCGCCAGCGCGCGAACCTTCGATAAGAACATGCGCCTGTCGCGCAGCAAGACCACTGCGGGCGTCAAGAGTCTGCTGCAGAGCGTGCAGGGCCAGGTGAGGGGTGCGCGTAAGGCGGCCAGCGACCAGAACTGGTTTAAGAACGTGCCGTGCGTGGTCTCGGACGTGTTCCAAGCGCTGTGGCGTGACAAGCCCGTGACGGCGCTCAAGGCCATGCTTGCCGTTGCCGAGCCGCTGCCCGATCGCGCGTTTGGCGGTCTCGACGGCCAGGCCCGTCGCCAGGCCGAGACTGCCCTGCTGCGCCATGCCATCGACATCCTTATGAACGACGCCCGCGCGCTCGACGTGTCGCAGGCGGCTACCGTGCCCGTGCTCGACGGCGTCCGCACTAAGGTGGATAAGCGCAGCGCCGCTTACGATTACGAGACCTACGAGGTCGATCGCACCCCGCGTGCCCAGGTGCGCTTTGTGTCTCTTGCCGATGCGGCAGCGCTGCGTCCCAACAGCTACGATGCGGTGTTGTTTGCCGATGTCGACTTGGACAGCTATCCGCTCTCGCATGAGGAGGGCCCGTTGGCCACGTTGACGGAAGAGCTGGATCGCGGCGGCGTGACGCTTGAGCCCGCCGCCCTGCTGCGCGTGCGCTTTGGGCGTGCGATGCAGGCTGCGCGCGGCTCCGTTGTGCTTGCCCGCGTGACCCACGACCGTCAGGCGCGCGAGTGCTATCCGGCTGCCGTGTGGACCGAGTTGCGCGCGCACGCCAAGGCCGCTGACGCCGACAAGGCCGCCGGCGCCGCCAAGGCGACGTGCGTGGGCGAGGGCGATATCGTGAGGGACTTCGACCCCGCCGCCGGCGAAGGGCTCGAGCGCAAGCGGGTCGCATGCGAAGCCCCTCAGCATCTGAGCGCCGAGGCCGTGCCGTATCTGGTTTTGCGCCGCCGCGATGGTGAGGGCGAGGATGCGCCGCTCGTGCCGCGTTTAACGTCCGCCTCGCAAATCGAGGCCTATTCTACCTGCCCACTGTGCTGGTTCGTGTCGTATCGCGTTAAGCCCCAGTCTATCGACGCGGGCTTTGGCAACATGGAAAAGGGCAACTTTGTCCACGACGTGCTGGAGCATCTGCATGCCCGTCTGCCCCAAGAGGGCATGGAGCGCGTGACGCCCGAGAATCTGCCGCGCGCACAGGAGCTGCTGCACGAGGTCTTTGACGAGACGTTGGCCGAGCACGCCGGCAAGCGAGGCACGGAGGGCCCGCTGGTGCCGCTCTCTGCGGTGGAGGAGCGCCAGGTTGCCGAGATCTTGCCGCAGTTGGAGGGCGTGCTAGCCTACGAGTCCGAGGCGCTTGCCCCCTTTGCCCCGCGTTACCTGGAGTTCGCCTTCAACGAGCTCAAGGTCGAGTATGCCGGTT
>CABUBS010000144.1 GCA_902489855.1 uncultured Collinsella sp. | reverse complement strand
ACCGATGATCAGCTCTATACCAGGCTCTGACGCTTGTGCTTGTGATAGGCGTCCTCGTCGGGGTGCACCTTGCGCTTGGGTTTTTGAGCATCGTCATGCAGGGAAACGGGCATGGGAATATCGACCTTGGGGATACCGAAATCCTTATCGAAAGCTGGCAGCACGCAGGTCTCATTGGGGTCGGCGGCGTCCGAAAGCACCGCAGCGGCAGAGGCCGGCGCATGCGGCACCTCGGTATCGATCTGCTCTTGCGTTAGGCGCGGAAAGCCCGCCGTGCGGCCCGCTGCCAGGTCGGATGCTGCCGCGTCCTCGGAGAGGATACCCGGAGCGGGGCGTCCGCATTTGGGGCACGTACGATCATGCGGAGAAAGACGGGCACCGCAGCCCTCACAGAACACGAACTCGGTGTGCTCCGGACCATCGCCCGGACCCACATAGGCGTTGCAGTAGGGGCAGAACGAGGCGCCGTCCTCGATGGTCTTAAGGCAATGCGGACAGATCACGGCATCCTCTTTTCGAAGCAATTCAAACAATCGAGGTTAGAGCATAACATCGCCACGGCCCCACAGGAGCAAGGCACCAATTCAACATCGCCAGGGCGCGTAGTTACTTCTTCTTTTTGCTTGGCATCGAAACTTTGATGCCTTGGGCGGACTTGGTTACGCGGGAGCGCTTGGCGCCCGTGGGCTTCTTTTTCTTGGGCTGGACCTGGGCCACGCCCTCGAGTGCGCGGGCCTCGGCCTCGCGAGCGGTGCGATCTTCGCGGCGCTGCGCCATGTCGGCGGCGAAGCGCTTGGCAAAACGCTCGGCCGTCGAACCCGTCGAGCTCACCTTGCCGCCACCGCGACCCAGGTGGACGCGCACACCGCGGCCAAAACCAGTTGCAGCATGACGACGACGCGGCTTGAGCAAATCCATCATCGTGGCGAGCTTAAAGAACACCGAGCAGGTAAAGACGACGATAACCGCCAAGATAACCATCTGGCTCACCGACAGGTTGGCAATGGACAGCAGCTCCGGGAAGCCGATAACACCCGTCAAAATGCCGGCAACAACGAACACGAAGAGCACCACGCGCAAGGGCGTGAGCGGCTGCGAAATTCGCCAGATGAGGCTGACGCTTGCCGCGCACGACGTGATCAGGCACATGGTCGAAAGCGTGAGCTGGCTAAAGCCAAACACGCGCGCCACGAAGATATCGAGCGCCGCGGCCAGAATAACCGCAATCGATGCCGGCAGGGCCCGCTTAAGCACGTTAGTCAGGAACGACCCCTTCACGCGGGCGTTGCTGGGCTCCAGGCCCAAAACAAAGCCCGGCGCGCCGATGCAGAAGAAGTTGATGAGCGTCATCTGGATGGGCTCAAAGGGATACGGCGGCAGCGCGATGCAGAGCGCCGCCAGACCCATCGAGAACAGCGTCTTGGTCAGGAACAGCGAAGCCGAGCGTTGCAGGTTGTTGATAGAACGACGACCCTCGGCAACCACGGCGGGCATCGAGGCAAAGTCGTTGTCGACGAGCACGATCTCGGCCACGTTGCGCGCGGCATCGGAGCCGGCGGCCATCGCCACGGAGCAGTCGGCCTCCTTGAGCGCCAAAACGTCGTTGACGCCATCACCCGTCATGGTCACAGTGTGCCCGCGACGCTTGAGCGCCTGCACGAGCTCACGCTTCTGCTGCGGCGTCACACGGCCAAAGACGTGGTAACGGTCCACCGCCGCATCGAGCTTGGACGGCGTATCGAGCGTCGTGGCGTCCACGTACGCATCAGCCCCGGGCACGCCCACCACGCGCGCGATCGACGACACTGTGCGGGGGTCGTCACCGCTGATCACGTTGAGGGTCACGCCCTGCTCGTTAAAGTAGCCGATAGTCTCGGCCGCCGAGGTACGGATCTCGTCGCGAATGGTCACAAAGCCCACGGGCTCGGCCTCACCAACCATATCGCCGTCGGGCGTAAAGCCGTCCACGCGAGCCACCACGAGCACGCGGCAGGTATCGGCAAGCTCAGCCACGCGATTCTCGACCAGCGCAAATACACGGTCCGAAAGCACAAATTGCGCCGCACCCATCACATAGGAGCCTTGGGCAAACGAAGCACCGCTCCACTTTTTGGACGACGAGAACGGAATGACCGACAGCGGCTCGGACACCTCGACCGGACGGTCTGCATAGTAGTTGAGCAGCGCCTGGCAGGTCTCATTGGCATCCGCCGAAGTCGCACGCGCCACGTTAGCGAGCGCAAAGTCGAGCACCGTGGTATCGACGGGAACGGCGGCCTCGCTCTCCCCCACGCTCACGCCTTCAACCGGCAGCGGATAGGTGCCCTCGACCTCCATGCGGCCCGAGGTAATGGTGCCCGTCTTGTCCAGACACAGCACGTCGACGCGCGCGAGCGTCTCGATGCAATAGAGCTGCTGGGCCAGCACCTTGCGACGCGCCAGGCGCACCGTGGCGATGGCCAGTACCGACGAGGTCAGCAGTACCAAACCCTGCGGAATCATACCCAGCAGGGCGCCCACCGTGGACAGCAGCGCCGAAGAGGGCACGCGACCAGCCAACAGCTCGGAGAAGCACCACGAAAGCGCGCTGTCACCCGGGGTACCGGCGGCGTCCCACAGCTCGCTCACGCTCGAGGTGAACAGCGCCAGGCCAAGCGGAATCATGATGATGCTCGCAAAACGCACGATGGCGTTGAGCGCGTTCATGATCTCGGAATTGACCTTTTTAACGTACTTGGCCTCGTTGTTGATCTTGGCCACGTAGTTGTCGGCGCCGACATGGATCACGCGGGCGCGAAGCAGGCCCGAATCGATAAAGCTGCCACTCATGAGCTCGGAGCCGGGCTGCTTCTTAATGAGGTCGCTCTCGCCCGTCAGCAGGCTCTCGTTAACGAGCGCCTCGCCAGACACCACTACGGCGTCGGCGGGAATCTGGTCGCCGCGCCCCAGGCGAATGATGTCGTCGAGCACGATCTGGTCCAGGTCGAGCTCCACTTCGGCACCATCACGCACCGCAATAGCCTTCTTAGAGGTGAGCAACGTAAGCTTATCGACCATCCGCTTGGAACGCATGGACTGGATGACGCCGATGGCGGTGTTCAAAAACACCACGAACAAGAACGTCAAGTTCTTAAACGAACCGGTCAACAGGACCAGAATCGCCAAGACCACGTTAATCAAGTTGAACAACGTGCAGAGGTTCTCGATGATGAGCTCTTTGACCGACTTGGTCTTGAGCTCCATGTTGCGGTTGATCTTACCGGCGGCGATGCGCTCCTCGACCTCGGCGGTCGAAAGTCCGCGCTCGATATCCGTTGCTGCCATACCACGTCCCATCACGTCGCGTCGGTATAAGAAAAACCGCCCGGACCATGCGAGGTTCGGACGGTCTTACGTTCGATGGTGCCCCATGTTGGATTCGAACCAACGGCCTTCTGCTCCGGAGGCAGACGCTCTAATCCCCTGAGCTAATAGGGCGAACGGAATGCATTATACCCAAGTGCACCATGGGCTATCAAATAAAAGAAAAAGCTTTGCAATTCCGAGGAAGACGCGGTGCAACGGCTCACTTTAGAAGGCAAAAGTGAGTCAGATAGTATAAACTCTCATGCACCATATATAGACGGCTCGCGATGCGGGCCGTTTTTGCAAGGGTTATCCATCGAGGTGAGAGGCACACCATGATTGCAATTTTAAAGCAGAGCGCCAGCGACGAGGCCGTCAGCCACATCGTCAGCTGGATTGAGAAAAAGGGTCTCAAGACCGACGTCTCGCGCGGCGAGAACGAGACGATCATCGGCCTCGTGGGCGATACGACCAAGATCGACCCGTTCCTACTCGAATCCATGGACGTCGTCGAGCGCGTGCAGCGCGTCTCCGAGCCGTTCAAGCGCGCCAACCGCAAGTTCCACCCCGAGGACTCCGTCATCGACTGCGGCCACGGCGTCAAGATCGGCGGCGATCAGTTCCAGGTCATCGCCGGCCCGTGCTCCGTCGAGGGCGAGAACCTCATCCGCATCGCCCGCCGCGTAAAGGCCGCCGGCGCCTCGATGCTGCGCGGCGGTGCCTACAAGCCCCGCACCTCCCCCTACGCCTACCAGGGCATGGGCCCCGCCGGCCTCGACCTGCTGTGCGAGGCGTCTGCCGAGCTCGACATGCCGATCGTCACCGAGATCATGGACCCGCGCGACGTGCAGGTCTTCCTGGACAAGAAGATCGACGTCATGCAGATCGGCGCCCGCAACGCTCAGAACTTCCCTCTGCTCAAGGAGGTCGGCAAGACCCAGACACCGATTCTGCTCAAGCGCGGCATGTCCGGCACGATCGACGAGCTGCTCATGGCTGCCGAGTACATCATGAGCGAGGGCAACGACAACGTCATCCTGTGCGAGCGCGGTATCCGCACCTTCGAGACCCGCACCCGCAACACCTTCGACCTCAACGCCGTGCCGGTGCTGCACCACCTGTCGCACCTGCCCGTCGTCGCCGACCCCAGCCACGCCACCGGCTACACCCGCTACGTTGAGCCCATGGCGCTCGCCGCGACCGCCTGCGGTGCCAACGGCCTGGAGATCGAGGTCCACGACGAGCCGAGCCGAGCCTGGTCCGACGGCGCCCAGGCCCTCACCCCCGATCAGTTCGACGACACCATGCGCCGCATCCGCGCCATCCGCGAGGTTGTCTGCCAAGAGACCATGGAGTAGCCCATGGGTACGGTGAGAAACGCGCGTGTTAACCAGGGCGGCCCCAAGTGCGCCGGCATCGTCGGCCTTGGCCTCATCGGCGGCAGCTTTGCGCGCGGCTATGCGCAGGCGGGCGTCCGCGTGCTGGCCTGGGACCCCGATGACGATGTCATGACAGCCGCCAGCATGGGCACTGTCGCCGGAGAGCTCAACGACAAGACACTCGGCGAATGCGACATCATCGTCCTGGCTTGCTACCCCGAGGCCTGCATCGAGTGGCTCGAGGCGCATGCCCAGGCACTCGCCGACGCCACCGATACCGAGGCCATCATGGGTCCCGTGGTGATCGACACGGTGGGCGTCAAGGGCATCGTGTGCGAGCGCGCCTTTGAGCTTGCCCGCGAGCACGGCTTTTACTTTGTGGGCGCGCACCCCATGGCGGGCACCCAGT
>CABUBS010000143.1 GCA_902489855.1 uncultured Collinsella sp. | reverse complement strand
CGCGCGGCGGGGTCCTTCCGTCCTGCGGAAAGATTTGGGAAGTAAGCCCTGGGGCCTCCGATGGGGGCGGTTCCAGCCGAGGCTATTCGTCGCCGAAGCTGATGCCCAGCGCCTTGGCCTCGCGCACCAGATCGCTCTGGGGGTCGACATACTTGAGCTTGCCGGCGACCTCCTCGAGCGGCATGTGGCACATCTTGCCGTCACGCAGGGCAATCATGTAGCCAAACTCGCCGCGTAGGCACCCCAGTGCCGCCTCGACGCCGCACTGGGTCGCAAAGATGCGGTCCTGGGCGTCGGGCTGGCCACCGCGCTGCGTGTGGCCGGGGATGGCGACACGGGTCTCGCGACCGGTCTTGGCCTCGATCTCCTTGGCGATGTCGTAGACAATCGACGGGCTCGTGCGCTCGGCAAGCTTTTTCTTGTACTCCTTCTTGGACAGCGCCGCGTCCTCCTTGGAGATAGCGCCCTCGGCGACGGCCACGATGGTAAAGCGGCTGCCGGTCTCCATGCGATGCTCGATGGTCTTGATGACGTTATCCATGTCGTAGGGAATCTCGGGGATCAGGATGACGTCCGCACCGCCCGCGACGCCGGCGTACAGCGGAATCCAGCCAACCTTGTGGCCCATGATCTCGATAACGAACACGCGGCCGTGACTCGAGGCGGTGGTGTGGATGTCGTCGATGCACTTGGTGGCGACGTCGATGGCGCTCGTAAAGCCAAACGTCAACTCGGTGCCCCAGGTGTCGTTATCGATGGTCTTAGGCAGGGCGATAACGTTGAGGCCCTCTTCGCGCAGACGGTTGGCGGTCTTGGTGGAGCCGTTGCCGCCCAGCATAAACAGGCAGTCGAGCTGCAACTTATGATAGGTGTGGACCATTGCCGGCACCTTCTCGACGCCGTCGGCCTCGGGAATATCCAGGCGCTTGAACGGCGTGCGGCTCGTGCCCAGGATGGTACCGCCACGGGTAAGGATGCCGCTAAAATCGGCGGGCGTCATGACACGGAACCTGCTGTAGATAAGGCCCTGGTAGCCGTCCTCAAAACCATAGATCTCAATAGGCTCTTCGCTATTGGTCATAAGCGTTTTGACAATGCCGCGCATGGTGGCGTTGAGCGCCTGACAGTCGCCGCCACTGGTAAGAAGACCGATCCTAAGCATGATGAATCCTTCCGGGCAAGTTATAACATGCGCATAAGTTTACCCCCGCACACTGTTGACGCGGGGGTAAAACGTGTTAGCTCAAGCGTATAGAAATGTAAACAACGTCAGGCGAGCGTAAGGTCGACGGGCCTGGCTCCTTACAGTGCGAAGGCGTCGACGTCGCCCCAGTGGCGGCGCAGCGTAATGGCGGCGGCGGGTTCGGTATTGTCAAAGACGACCGACCATTGCGTATTGCTGGTGATGTCTTCCGGATTGGGTTCTTGCGCTGCGGCACGCAGGGCTTTCCAGACAATCGTTTCGTCCTGGGCACCGATATGGGCGTCAAGGACATCGGCGATTACGACGGCACGCTCTTTACCATGGCCCAGCTCGCCATTCTTTTGGTTGGGCAGCACTTCGTCGCCATAGCAGGCGTAGAAGTTCGTAACCTGGCGTACAGGAGTCGCTTTGAAAGTGCGGTCCGGATCGTGCGGATCCCACTCTACTACGCGCGCGCCACCGGCGGCGTCGTTGATAAAGAAGTGGTAATCGCGTCCTGCCATGGCGTGCATGTCGTAGGCGGAAAGCAGGTCGACAGCTTCTTGCGTGGTGGAGGCACGGTCGAGCACCAACGGATGGCGAGCGAGGTATTGATGACGGGGCGCTGCGTGTCCTGGTCACAGGGCTTGGAGTCCAGGGTGAGTACGGCAATGGACACGCCGCATTCGTTAACACCGTCGAGCTGGGCAAACGGGCCCATGAGTGCGGCGGCGCGTCCGGCGACGGAGTCAAGCGGAGTGTTATCGCCCAGGTTGTTAAGGGCGGCAAACCCGATGGAGGCATAGCCGCCGCGTGGGTGATTGCGCACCAGCAGCGCCGAGGTGTCGTCCTTAAAGTCGTAATTGCGACCGGTGCGCACACGGCCTTCGGCATCTACGGCGACAAAGGCGCTGCAGGCAAACTGGGGCGCCTGGACATGTGCCGGCACACCGGGCAGCACCTGCGCCGCCACGGCATCGATGTAGGCTTGGTCGTCGCGCACGCCAGCGGCGATGATGCGATCAAGATCGTAGTCGTAAGCGATGTCGATTGCGTACAGATCATAGCCATCCGCGTAGCCGGTCAGGCGTTTGAGCGACGCGGCGGACTTGATTTGCTTGCGGTAAACGATACCGGTGGCAGTGGCAAGGCCGACGGCGACTCCCGCGACACCGCAGGCGATGGCAATGTTACGTGGCTTCATGACGGCTCCTCTCGTCCTGTTAGCGTAATTGTCGCAAAAGGAGCGCGGGCATGATGGCTCAACCTGGTGAGCGGCGCGGGATTAAACATGGAATGAAGAGTACGGCGCTGGCGTGGCGGGGTATGCTGGAGGGGACCATCAACCCAGCGAAAGGGGAGAGCATGACGGATCAGGAAACGCCCGAGCGCGCGCATGTGACGGCCGATGATATCGAGGCCGCCAACGATCTTATCGACTTTATCGAGGCATGCCCCAGCATGTTCCATACGGCAGCGACCATTATGGCCGAGCTCGACGAGGCGGGCTTTACCTACCTGCCCGAGAATGCGGCGTGGGATATCGAGCCGGGCGGTCGCTATTACACGCAGCGCAACACCTCGAGCGTTATCGCCTTTAAGGTGGGCGAGGACCTGGCCGCGACGTGGGGCGAGGACGGCGTTGCTGGTGACTATCATTTTCAGCTCACGGCGTCGCACAGCGATTCGCCGACGTTTAAGGTTAAGGCCGTGCCCGAGCTCGACGGCGCAGGTGAGGCGCTGCGCCTGAACACCGAGGCCTACGGCGGCATGATCGACTACACCTGGTTCGATCGCCCGCTGGCGCTTGCGGGCCGCGTGCTGGTGCGCGAGGGCGACCGTATTGAGAGCCGCCTGCTTGCCACCGAGCGCGAGGTCGCTATCATTCCGAGCCTTGCCATCCATATGAACCGTGGCGTTAACGAGAGCTTTGCTCCCAACCGAGCCGTTGACCTGTGCCCGCTCATCAGTGCCGGTGACCTTAAGCAGGGAGATTTTGACGCCCTGATCGCCGAAGAGCTGGATGTTGAGCCCGAGCAGATCCTGGGCCGCGATCTGTTCCTGGTCAATCGTCAGGATGCGCGCATTTGGGGTTGGGCCGATGAGTTTATCTCGACGCCCAAGCTTGACGACCTGGCCTGCGCCTATACCTCGCTGCAGGCATTTTTGGGTGCCGAGAACGCGCACGACGTTTCGGTCTTCTGCTGCTTTGATAACGAGGAGGTTGGCTCCGAGACCAAGCAGGGCGCTATGTCGACCTTCTTGGCCGATGCGCTGCGCCGCATCAACGGATCGCTGGGCTTTGACGACGAGTCGTACCATCGCGCACTTGCCGCCTCGATGCTTGTAAGCTGCGACAACGCGCATGCCGTGCACCCCAACCACGCCGAGAAGTGCGACGCCCGCAATCAGGTTGTGCTCAACGGCGGCATCGTTATCAAGGAAGCCGCCAACCAGCACTACTGCACCGATGCCTTTAGCCGCGCGGTGTTCCAGGCTATTTGCGATGACGCCGACGTGCCCACGCAGGCCTTCGCCAACAAGAGCGATATGGCGGGTGGCTCCACGCTCGGCAACCTGTCGAACATGCAGGCGAGCATGCATGCCGTGGACGTGGGCCTGCCGCAGCTGGCCATGCACTCAAGCTACGAGACCGGCGGCGTACGCGACGTGATGTACGCCATTCGCGCCCTTACGGCCTTCTACGAGCGAAACCTAACCATCAACGGAGCCGAAAGCGTGGAGCTCTAAAACCTACCAAAAAGGGACAGGTTTATTTTGGCAGGTTTTATCTGGGCAAATGCAAAGGATGAAACCGAACTAGATTGGTGATGCGTAGCCGCCGAGGTGCAATGTGCCTCGGCGGCTTTTTGTGCACAGAGCACGGCTAATACTATTAAATGCTATACATGCTTTACGTATCTACCATAGAGTTTTATGATAATTATAAAGTATTAAGGAGGGGTCATGACCACAACAGCCGCTCAGATCAACGTACGTCTCGATGCCGATCTTAAAAGGAGAGGGGACGCCGCTCTCTCCATGGCTGGCATTACGCCGAGCCAAGCGGTGCGTGCGCTCTGGCAACTTGCGGCATCTCTGGCTGATCGGCCCGGCGCGCTCCAGGATATCCTTTCGCCTGGTCGTGCCCGGGCGGAACAGCGCGAGCGAGAGAAAGCCGCCAAGCACAAGCTCGAACTCATCGACCAAGGTTCGCAGCTGTTCGCTGCTGTTTGCCGTGAGTCGGGGATTGACTTGGCTAAGGTGCAGCCCTCGGGTAATGAAGAGCTCAAACGGAACGCCTACGCTGATCGCTATGGCGAGGAGATGAGCTGGCTCTATGAGTGAGAATCCAAAGCGCATCTTGGTTGATACCAACGTGTGGCTTGATTACTTCATTCCCCAGCGACGCGGTCGTTCGGCGGCAATTGAGTTTTTGCGTGATTCGTGTACGGCTCAGGCTGAGCTGATGTATGCGGCGACATCGTCCAAAGACCTGTTCTATTTGATTTCGAGCGAACATAAGGCGTGGTATCGGCGAGAGCACGGTTCGCTGTCTCAAGATGCCGCTTCGGCGGCGACATCACTCGCATGGGATTGTCTTGATGTGTTGTCGCAACTTGCTACGCCCGTGCCCTGCGATCTGAGCGACATATGGATGGCGAGCAAGCAGCGTAAGCTCCATAGCGATTACGAAGACGATTTAATCATCGCGGCAGCGATGCGCGCAAAGGCAGACCTTCTGGTCACCAACGATGCCAAACTCTGTTCACACGCACCCGTCGCAGCAATGAGTGTAGTAGACGCAAGAAACTACCTGACGTCCTTCTAGTGTTCGATCCAACAACGTAAAGTTTCGCCGGCTTGCAGGTGACGCAGATTCTCTGCGGCAATGTCGACCACATTATTGAGCGCGGCTGCCAGGTGGAACCAGCCGGAGACGTGCGGCGTGATGAGCATGTTGGGCGCATCCCACAGCGGGCTTGTTGCGGGCAGTGGCTCAGGGTCGGTGACATCGACCGCGGCACCGGCGAGATGACCTGACTCCAGGGCGGCAACCAAGTCGTCCGCAGCATGGG
>CABUBS010000142.1 GCA_902489855.1 uncultured Collinsella sp. | reverse complement strand
GGCCGAGACGACCGTTCCCGCCACAAGACCGACGGACGCGGCATACAGCCACCGCTTCCAAGGGGCAAGCCACGCACAAGATTGAGCCAGCACAACGAATACCGCCGCCGCAACGGGGATGACCCAAAGCGGCCCGACCGCCGAAGCCCGCTCCCACAGCAGCGCATCGACGGCCACGTTGAGCACCAAGGCGCAGCTCATGCACATGCCGGCACACAGGGCCATCGTCCACGGCATCAGAGGCCGCGGAGGCATCGCATGCTCGCGCTCGGTCGCACTCATACGCAGATGGAATCTTTGATTTTGGCAAGCTTCTTCTCGCCGATTCCCGACACACGCATCAGATCGTCAACCGAGGCAAAAGCACCGTTCTTTGTCCGCTCATCGATAATCGACTGGGCCATGGAGGGACCGATGCCCGAGAGCGTCTGCAGCTCTGCCGCGCTTGCCGTATTGATATTTACTAGGCCTGTTGCGCCACTCACGCCCGATGATGCGGAAGCCCCACCATCAACACCGGCTTCCGCAATGGACGCCCGCTGCTCCCCTACCGTTGGAACGTGAATCTTCTGTCCATCGACGACCTTAGATGCCCGATTGAGCCCCGTAACGTCTGCCTCGGGCGCCAGCCCGCCGGCGGCATCAATCGCCTGAGCCACCCGCGCGCCGTCCTTGAGACGATATACACCGGGCGACACAACGGCGCCATCAACATCGACATAAACCTCTGCCGCGGCAGACGCCTTAGGCGAAGAGCCTTCGGATGTCTTTCCGCTCGAGGCATCGCCGGATCCCGGCTCCACTAACGAACCCGAACCATCAGTGTGCTCAAACGACACACTGCCGGCACCGCCGCCAAGGTTCGCCATCGCCAGTCCGCTCGCCATCGCAATGACGACCAGTATCGCCATCACCACTGCCTTATGACCGAGCAGCTTGTCCGCCAAGCGGTCCATCCGTTTGACCCGTTCGTGTTGTTCGCGCTGCGCCATAGCAAAACCTCCCAACACCATCGTGTCAGGAAAAAAGCCCTGCAACTGCCACGCTCCAAAACCGGTTTTAGCGGTCAAACCAAAAACCGACCAAAACCTTGCACAAATCTGTCCATTTATTCAGGCACACGTCAGCAAATGAGCACTTAGTCGCAAAATGCCCAGATAGCAAAAGACCGACGATGCAAGCGCATCGTCGGTCTATGCACAAATTTACTCGTGATCTTGGTAAATCTCACGCGGAGCAAGCTCCGAATGTTTACGTTTTAAGGTCTTAGGGGCCTTATACGTGTTGCTCTCGAAGTCGATGTACTCGGTCTGCTTGAGCAGGCGCTCGATCATCTCCTCGTGATCGAACAGCTCCCAGGCCTCATGCACGGCATCGAGTTTAGCGTGCGTCTCGGGACGGCGCGGCATAAACAGCGTGCAGCAGTCGGGAGCGGCCTCAGTCGAGATATCGAACGTACCGATCTCCTCGGCGCGCGCGATGATCTCCTGCTTGTCCGAACCGATGAGAGGGCGGAACACGGGGATCTTCACGGCCTCGTTGACGGCCATGATGTTCTCAAGCGTTTGGGAGGCAACCTGCCCAAGCGATTCGCCCGTAACGATGGCCTTGGCGCCCTCGATGTGTGCAATGCGCTCGGCAACCGAATACATAATGCGGCGATACATGATCACGCGCAGATTGCTGGGACAGGTAACCGAAATCTCACGCTGGCAGTCGCCAAACGGCACCACGTACAGGCGGCCGATCTGGACACCCGGCTCAAGCGCACGGATGATGTCCTGCACCAAATACTCGCTCGTATCGGGCGTCTGCGGACGACCGGAGAAATGTACCGGCACGCACACCGCGCCGCGACGCGCGAGCATCCAGGTCGCCACCGGAGAATCGATACCCGACGACAACAGCGTCACGACCTTGCCGGCAGAACCCACCGGCAGACCGCCCACGCCACGCTCGGAGCGCGCATACACGTAGACGCTACCCTGGACCACCAGTACGTGCACCATCGCATCGGGGTCGTGCATTTGAACCTTTTTATCGGGGAAGGCCTCGCACAGTACCTCGCCCACCTGACGATTGATATCAATCGAGGTGAGCTCATAGTCGGTATTGGAGCGCTTGGCGTGCACCTTAAACGAATCGAAAGGACCAAACTCGCGCAGCGCCTTGACGGCGGCGGCACAGTACTCCTGCGGGTCGCGGTTAGTGTGATACGCCAAAGACACACGAGCAACGCCGGGAACGGTGCGAATGACACGCGCCGCCTCATCGGCCTGATGCTCGTTAAAGGTCACGAGGATATAACCGGAAATTCGAGACACGGCATTCACGGAAAAGGCGGCCAAGGCCGCCTTGATGTTATCCATGAGGATATGCTCAAAATGTGCGCGGTTCTTACCCTTCAGTCCAACCTCGTGATAGTGGACCAGGCAGACGCGAGCCGCCATTTAGGCTTCAGCAACCTTGTGGCCGAGCGCCTTCTCGTAACGGGCCTCGTCGTAAGAGATGTCGCCGTCGACAATCTCGTCCATAGCCATCGAGATGGTGTCGGCACCGGAAAGCCCGATGGTGATGTCATCGACATCCTGGACGGCAAGCACGCGGTTGTGCTGGCCACGCAGCATGCTATTGATGTCGCAGGCGCGCTTGGAGGCAAGCGAAGCGAGCAGGAAGCGGTTGTGATCGGTCTTCTCCAGAAGATCGTCAATGCAAGGCTTTACAACGGACACGGACCTCAGATCCTTTCATGCATATCGAGAACGCGAACGAGCTCATCGGTCGCGCGGTCGAGATCGTCATTTACCACGACGTCGTCGTAGCGGTCGGCAAGGGCAAGCTCATCGGCGGCGTTTGCCATACGCAGCTCAATCGTCTCGGGCGTCTCGGTACCGCGACCGACTAGACGCTCGCGGAGCACCTCAAGCGAAGGCGGCTTGATAAAGATCAGCACGGCCTCGGGGAAACGCTCCTTCACCTGCAGGGCGCCCTGGACATCGATCTCCAAAATCAGAGACGCGCCCGAGGCGAGCTTGGATGTGACCTCGCTCACCAACGTGCCGTAGCAGTTACCGTGGACCTCGGCCCACTCAACAAACTCGCCGTTTGCCACGCGGCGGTCGAACTCCTCGCGCGTCAGAAAAAAGTAGTTGACGCCGTCGACCTCACCTTTGCGTGGTGCTCGCGTGGTAGCCGAAACCGTCAGGCCCAGGTTAGAGCGACGCTCGCGCACACGAGTGACGAGCGTGCCCTTGCCCGCGCCTGACGGTCCAGAAATCACAAAGAGCTTGGAATCCTGAGCGCTCACTTATTTGGTCAGCTGCTCGAGGAGCTGCTCGCGCTGACGGACGCCAAGGCCCTGAACGCGACGGGTAGCGGAGATGCCGAGCTCCTCCATGATCTTGGCGGCCTTGGCCTTACCATAACCAGGGAGAGACTCGATGAGGGTGGAAACCTTCATGCGGGAAGCGATGGGGTCATCGGAGTTGAGCACGGACTCGAGGGACTTCTCGCCCTTCTTGATCTGCTCGCGAAGCTCAGCGCGGGCGTGACGTGCGGCAGCAGCCTTCTCAAGAGCCTGCTTACGCTGCTCATCGGTAAGCTGAGGGAGTGCCATTCGTACCTCCAAATAGTTGGGTTATATCTGATTCAATAATTGGCATTTTAGCACGTAGAACGTACAAAATGCCCAATCGCGGCTCCATAGGTTAGACGATACCCGCAAAAAGTGCAATATACTGCGCCCAAAGTTAAGCCCCTGACCTGCGATTCCACACAAAGGATGGGAAAGTTTACGCAGGCACAGGGGCTATTTTGTGCTAATGAGACCCAAAAGTGGTGACTTAGGGGAATCTTTTACGCGACGTTTTCGACCAGCTCGGCGACGATGGCGTCAAAGGCGGCAACCGGATCGTCGGCACCGGTGATGGGACGGCCCACCACAATGTGGCTTGCGCCACGCTCGATAGCCTGGGAAGGCGTCGCCACGCGGGACTGGTCACCAAGGGCGGCACCAACCGGACGCACACCCGGAGTCACGATCAGGGCATCGGGACCCAACAGCTCACGCATGTCGTGAGCCTCCATCGGCGAGCACACGATGCCGTCGATGCCGTTGGCCTGAGCGAGCTTTGCCAGGCGGGCGGCCTCCTCGGCCACGGGCGACTCGACGCCGATCTCGCTCAAGGCATCCTGATTCATGCTCGTGAGCACGGTGATGGCGACGAGCTTGGCGCGGTCGTCGCGCGCCTCCTCGGCACCCTCGCGGCAGGCAGCAAGCATTGCGCCCGAACCCAAGCCGTGAACCGAGAGCAGGTCGGCACCGGCAAGCGAGGCCGAGCGGGCGGCACCGCGAACCTGATGCGGAATATCATGGAACTTAAGGTCAAGAAAGACCTTAAAGCCTAGGTCCTTAAAGGTCTTGACGATCTGGGGACCCTCGGCGTAATAGAGCGTCATACCAACCTTGAGCCAAGCGGCATGGCCCGAAAGCTCGTGGGCGAGCTCGAGCGCACGCTCACGATCGCAGTCGAGGGCGACGATTACGCGGTCGCGGGCATCGGTCTCTAGCATTCGAACGCACCTACCAGTTCGTTGATGTCCTTTACGCCCTGGGACTCGGCCCAGGCCTCGAGCTCGTGCGCGATCTTGAGCGAAGCGCACGGATCGACGAAGTTGGCCATGCCAACCGACACGCAGGTGGCACCGGCCAGGATAAACTCGGCCGCATCGATGCCCGTCATGACACCGCCGACACCGTTGATGGGGATATCGACGGCCTGGGCGACCTCCCAGACCATGCGCACGGCGATGTGGTGGCACAGCGGGCCCGAAAGGCCGCCCTTGGGCTTTGCCACGCGGGACTTGCGGGTATGGACGTCGATGGCCATGCCCTGGATGGAGTTAATGACCGAAAGGCCGTCGGCGCCGGCGGCTTCGAGGGCCTTGGCGATCTCGGCGACGTTGACCGGCGCCATCTTCACGAACAGCGGCTTATCGGTCACCTTGCGGCAGGCAGCCATAACGGAAGAGGCGCCCTCGGGCGTAGAGCCCATGGCGGCACCGCCGGCGGCGATGTTGGGGCAGCTCACGTTGATCTCGTAGCCGGCAGCCCAGGGGCATAGCTCGACATACATCTCGAGCGCGCGCACAAACTCGTCAACGGAGTGGCCGGCAACCTGACAGATGACCTGGCAACCGTCCTTGGACAGCTGTTCGAGCCACGGGCCTGACTCACGGGCAAAGGCGGCCACGCCGGGGCATGGCCGTCGAT
>CABUBS010000141.1 GCA_902489855.1 uncultured Collinsella sp. | reverse complement strand
ACCGTTTACGTGCACCATGTTCCCGTCGCCGGCACATCTCGAGCGACATCCACTCGTGACAGCCGGGGAGCTTGAGGATCGCCTTGTCGACCCCCGCCTCATCCATATCGGCCAAGCGCTTCTCGAGGGTGTAGTCGCCCTCAATGTAGTTAAGACCCGGAGAACCGGCGGGCATCTCGATCACGATCTGTCGTTTGCCGGCGGAATTCATGGTCAGATAGCCTTCGGTGTCATAGGCGCGGGGTACCTCGGCCAAAAACTGTTCGCAGAGCGTCTCGTCATGAAAGATGCGCTCGTCGAACCAGTAGGAATTTGCATCGATAATCATTGGTTGGAACCGCCTTTCATCTTGTTGAAAACATTCTAGAAAAGCAGGTACCCGGACATCAATTCCAGCTTAAGCCCATTGTATTCCATTTTGGAATAGAACTAGCCGCTCACGCGCGAACCTCGCCCGCTCAACGAGACAAGCGCTAACAGCACGGGCTTAGACAGAAAACGGTCGGCCCGCATCCGTTGCGGGCCGACCGTTTCATTACAGGCTACCTTTGCCGTTACGCCTGGCGGTAATGGTCAAAGAAGTCGGCGAGGTCTTCGAGGGACTCTTTGAGCACTTCCATGCGCGGCAGGTACACGATACGGAAGTGGTCGGGCTCAGCCCAGTTAAAGCCGCCGCCGCGCGTGATCAGGATCTTCTTCTCGTGCAGCAGGTCAAGGGCGAACTGCTCGTCATCGGTGATGTTGAACTTCTTCACATCCATCTTGGGGAAGATGTAGAACGCCGCGCGCGGCTTAACCACCGAGATGCCGTCAATCTTGTTGAGCGCCTCATACACAAAGTTGCGCTGCTCGTAGACGCGGCCGCCGGGACGGATGTAGTCGTTAACGGACTGATGACCACCGAGTGCCGTCTGAACGATCGACTGAGCCGGCACGTTGGAGCACAGGCGCATGTTGGAGAGCATGTTAATGCCCATGATGAAGTCGCTCATGCAGCGCTGGTTGCCCGAAAGCACCATCCAGCCAATACGATAGCCCGCGATCATGTGCGACTTGGAAAGGCCGCTAAAGGTGACGCAGGGCAGATCAGGAGCGAGCGAGGCAATCGAGACGTGCTCGTAACCGTCCATGCACAGGCGGTCGTAGATCTCATCGGCAAAGATCATCAGCTGATGCCTGCGTGCAACCTCGACGATGCCCTCGAGCACCTCGCGCGGATAGACGGAACCCGTGGGGTTGTTGGGGTTGATGATGACGAGGGCTTTGGTCGCGCTCGTGATCTTGGACTCCATATCCTCCAGGTCGGGATACCAATCCGCCTGCTCATCGCACAGATAGTGCACGGGATGACCGCCGGCAAGGGTTGCGCACGCCGTCCAGAGCGGATAGTCGGGGCTGGGGATCAGAATCTCGTCGCCGTTGTCGAGCAGCGCGTTCATCGAAAGCTGAATGAGCTCGGATACGCCGTTGCCTGTGTAGATATGCTCCATCTGAACGTTGGGCAAGCCCTTGATCTGCGAATACTGCATGATCGCCTTGCGCGCGGAGAACAGGCCACGCGAGTTGGAATAGCCTTCGCAGTCGGGCAGCTGCTGGCGCATGTCCTTGATGACCTCATCGGGCGTGCGGAAACCGAAGGGCGCCGGGTTGCCGATATTGAGCTTGAGGATGCGCTCGCCCTCGTCCTCCATACGGGCGGCCTCGTCGACGACGGGACCGCGCACGTCATACAGGACGTTATCGAGCTTGGTGGATTTAGAAAAAGTACGCATGGTGGTGCTCCTTGCAATTTGAGCTGAGGGATGGTGTTCGGGCTTGGAATCGTTGCGGGGCGATGATGTCTCGCCTTGATCGGCGTCACCGGCGAGCAGCCAGGTAACATCGACCTCCAAAATACGGGCGAGCAGCTCTGCCACATCGCGCCGCGGGATCGTCTTGCCGCTCACATATTGGCTCATCTGACTCTTGCCGAGTTTTTTGCCGAGCATCTCCGATGCACGAATCACGTCCGACTGTCGAACGTCGCGATCGGACATAGCCTGTCGCAGGCGATCGCTAAACGTCTCTTGGGCCACTAGAACCTCCTTGCTGGCAAAGTTCAATTTATAGAACACGAATTGAACCGAAGTTCAATTTAGCAAGCAGTATAGCGCGGCACCTCATTTGAAAGTTCAATTTCAAAAATAAAATGAGCCAAACCTCGAGATTTATCCCAAAGCGACAACGGTGTGCGCTCATTTAGAGGTATTCAAGGAATCGAGCGGCGGCAAGCGAAACATCGGCCGTTCGATATATGGCGTTGATCTGCCGATGGGGATGCCCTTCGAGCGGACGCACGGCAACATCGAACTGGCAGCGACGCAAGATGAGCGCCGGAAGAATGCTCACGCCCAGGCCGTCCTCGACCATAGCCATAATCGCATAGTCATCCCAGGTCGACAGCTTGGAGCGCGCCGTCAGCCCCGCCTGACGGAACAGCGGCGTAATCTCGTCATCGGTACCTCGTTCCAGCAGAATAAACTGCTCGTTTGCCAAATCGACAAGAGAGACGACCTCCGCCGCGGCAAGCAACGAATCTGCTGGCACCACCGCCATCAGCTCATCACGCACCAAAGACCGCGATGCCATGCCGTTTTCTCGTGGCTCACGCGGGATAAAGCCCAGGTCGCAGCGCCCTTCCGCCACCCATTGCTCAATCTCCGAGTAATCGCCCATCAGTAGCTCGTAATCGACATCCGGGTAATCGGCACGAAAGCGCGCAATCACCGGCGGCAGCACGTGGGTCGCCACACTCGAAAACGTACCGATGCAGATTTTGCCGCGCATGAGCCCACGCATCTCATCCACCCGTCGCTGCAAACGAACAAATTCCTCGCATAACGCCTCGACCGCCGGCATAATTTGCCGCCCATCGGCAGAAAGCACTACGCCCTCGCGGCTTCTATCGAGCACTTTAAAGCCCCAGTCGGCCTCGAGATCGGCCACCATACGGCTCACGCCCGACTGCGAATAGCTCAGGCGCTCGGCGGCGCGCGTAAAACTGCCGGCACGCACGGTCTCGAGCAGCACCTGCATCTTTTGAATATTCGTTTCCACGGCACCCCTCCACCTTTGCATGAGTCTTTGTCATGTTATCCATGCATTATATTCGCTTTTCTTCTAAAGCCAGTTCACCCATAGTGAACATGCTCGGATATAGAGGGGATGTCAGCGCATGAACAACGGACTGTTTACATACTTAGCAGCATTACTGTTGTTTGGCTCTAACGGCATCATCGCCGCTGCCATCGCGCTGCCGAGCTCCGATATCGTACTGTTGCGCACGTTTTTGGGCGCTCTCACCCTTGCCGCCATCCTCTTCATAACCAAGCGCCATAACCTGCAGGCTCCGTCTCGCCCCCGCGAGGCCGCAGCGCTCATCGTCTCGGGCGCCGCGCTGGGCGCCAGCTGGATTTTCCTGTTCCGCGCCTATCAGACGATCGGCGTTGGTATCTCCTCGCTGTTGTATTACTGTGGCCCCATCATCGTTATGGCCCTCTCCCCGCTCATTTTTGGCGAAAAGCTGACCGGCGGCAAAATCGCCGGCTTTGTCGCCGTTGCTTGTGGTGCTTTTCTCATTGCAGCGCAAGGTCTAGGCGGCAATATGCCCATTGCGGGCATCGTCTGTGGAATCGCCTCGGCCTTCTGCTATGCATTGATGGTCATCGCCAGCAAGGGTGCGCCGCACATCGAGGGCCTCGAGAACTCCGCACTCCAAGTGAGCGCCGCCTTTGTGACCGCACTGGCCCTCACGCTCATCACGCAGGGCGCTCCCTCGTTCCTGTCCGCCGGCGTCGCCGCCAGCATTGATTGGCGCGCCGTCGCTATGCTCGGCGTCGTCAACACCGGCATTGGTTGCCTGCTCTACTTTAGCGCCGTCGCCAAGCTGCCCGTCCAGACCGTCGCCGTCGTCGGCTACCTCGAGCCGCTTTCGGCGGTCGTGTTCTCGGCCGCCCTTTTGGGTGAAGTCATAACACCGGTCCGCCTGATGGGCGCCGCGCTTATCATCGGCGGCGCGATTTTTTGCGAACTCGCCGGCAAACGCGCAAACGCCAAGGCTGGCATCGCCGAGGCAGCACGTGCTTAAAAGCCCCTCTTCAGCTCAAAGCAGGGGCGCGTCCGCGGTTATCACATTGCAGCAAACCACACAGCCGGAAGTGCTCCTGCTTTGAAATGCTATCTGCGCAAACAACTGCTCCCCAGATGGGGATTATTGTCTAAAACACCCCAATGTGCCAAACTGCTCTTATATGTATAAAGATGGCATAAAGGTCTGCTGCTCTTTGCAGAGGCCAGATGTCTAAGGGAGTCCACGTGGCACACAACAAGCTGGAGGCAAGCCTCCAAGACCAGCATGCGCAGGGCGGGCACGGAGCCATCCCCCTCTCCGCTGGCATGCTGCTCGTAACGCTCGGCGTCGTCTATGGCGACATCGGCACGAGCCCCATGTACACCATGAAATCGATCGTCGCCAACAACGGCGGCATCGGTACCGTCAGCGAGGACATGATCCTGGGCGCGCTTTCGCTCGTCATCTGGACCATGACGCTCGTGACCACGGTCAAGTACGTGGTAATCGCCATGAAGGCCGACAACCACAACGAAGGCGGCATCTTCGCCCTGTTCAGCCTCGTACGCAAGGTGGCACCATGGCTGATTCTGCCCGCCATGATCGGCGGCGCGGCGCTGCTCGCCGACGGCATCCTCACCCCCGCCGTCACGGTCACCACAGCCATCGAGGGTCTACGCACCATCGAATGGGGCCATGCGCTGCTGGGCGACGGCCAGACCAACGTCATCATCATCACCATCATCATTATCTGCGGTCTGTTTGCCATGCAGCGCGCCGGTACCTCGTCAATCGGCAAGCTCTTCGGCCCGCTCATGACGCTGTGGTTCCTGTTCCTGGCAGGCGCCGGCCTGTTCAATATGCTCGGCAACCTGTCCATCTTGCGCGCGCTCAACCCCATTCGCGGCATTATGTTCCTGTTCTCGCCCATCAACCACTCGGGCATCATGGTGCTCGGCTTCGTCTTCCTGTCGACGACCGGCGCCGAGGCGCTCTATTCAGACATGGGCCACGTGGGCAAGGCCAACATCTACGCATCCTGGCCGTTTGTTAAGGCGGCCCTCATCCTTAACTATCTGGGCCAGGGCGCTTGGCTGCTCGCCAACAACTCCAACCCCCAGATGCTCGCGATGGATATCGTCAACCCGTTCTATATGATGCTTCCCGAGCCCCTGCGCCCCTTTGCCATCGTGCTTTCGGCCGTGGCGGCCATCATTGCCTCGCAGGCGCTCATCACCGGCTCGTCTCCATGCGCTCGGAGTTTTGGAACAGCAGC
>CABUBS010000140.1 GCA_902489855.1 uncultured Collinsella sp. | reverse complement strand
CCGCATCGCGCTTCGCGCTGCGGAGCCTCTTTGCGTCCTGCGGAATGTTCCGGAGAGAAACCCCGTCACGCCCCCGGATCCCCTGCGTTTACGGCCTTGAGGTCGGCGTGGGCGGAGATCGTGGCTGATGGGGATACGTGTCCCGGTCGCTGTTTCGCGGCTTTGCCGCGAAAGGCGCGTTACTTTGGGATGGGTGGGGAATGTGGCTGTTGCGGCAACTGGTCCCCACCATAAATTACCCATGGCATACTTGCGCGAAAGCCTACTGGTGCTACACTTGCAATTGCTGTTTCAGGGCGGGGTGGAATTCCCCACTGGCGGTAAACCGGGCGGTGCCACAGGGGTGCCGCGGCGCAGGCGAGGTGCCTGCGACCGAGCCGATGAGTCCGCGACCCGTGTGTGCGTTGGTTCGCATGCCGGCTGAACTGGTGAAATCCCAGTACCAACGGTTAGAGTCCGGATGAAAGAGGCAGGTGATCTTATGTCTGAACAGTCGCAGCATATCCATTTTGAGAATACGAATAGGTGGAGCACCAAACAACTCGTTACCATGGCGCTGATGTGCGCCTTGGGCGCCCTGTTTATGTATGTGCAGCTGCCCATCCTTCCCTCGGCACCGTTTTTGACGTATGACCCGTCGCTGGTGCCGGCGATGGTGTGCGGATTTGCCTATGGTCCCGGTGCCGGTACCGCCGTTGCCGCCATGGCGATTGTTATCCATGCGCTCACGACGGGCGATTGGGTCGGCGCGCTTATGAACCTGGTGGCTACGCTGGGCTATATTCTGCCCGCGGCTATCGTCTATCAGAAGATGCATACTTATAAGGGCGCCATGATCGGCCTGGTGCTCGGCGTTATTGCCGCTACGGCGCTGTCCATGGTTGCAAACCTGACCATTGGCGTTTGGTTCTGGTATGGCTCGGTCGATGTGATTGCCCCGCTCATGCTTCCCGCCGTGCTGCCGTTCAACCTTATCAAGACCGTGCTTAACTCGGTGCTCACGCTTGCCGTGTACAAGGCAGTCTCCAACCTCATTACACCTAAAAAGGACCAGGTCAAAGGTCGCGCATGATTGAGTGTCGGGGCGTTTCCTTTAGCTATGACGGTGCCGCTCCGGCGCTTGACGGTATTGATCTGAAGATCGAGGATGGCGAGTTTTTCTGCATCCTCGGTGGCAATGGGTCGGGCAAGTCGACGTTTGCCAAGCATCTGAATGCACTGTTGCAGCCCGATGCGGGCACGGTGCGTATCAACGGTATGGATGCGTCCGACCTCGAGCTGGTCTATGACATTCGTTCGACCGCGGGCATGGTATTCCAGAATCCCGATGATCAGCTGGTGGCAACGCTTGTCGAAGATGACGTTGCGTTCGGTCCCGAAAACCTTGGCGTGCCATCGGCGCAAATTGCGCAGCGCGTACGCGAGGCGCTGAAGGGCGTGGGCCTGGTGGGCTTTGAGCGCCACGAGACCCATGCGCTTTCGGGTGGTCAAAAGCAGCGCGTGGCGCTTGCCGGCGTGCTCGCCATGGAGCCCCGCGTGCTCATTTTGGACGAGGCCTCTTCGATGCTCGATCCGCGTGGGCGCAAGGGCCTTATGAAGGCTTGCCATGCGCTGCACGATCGCGGCATGACCATCGTGATGATTACGCACTTTATGGAGGAGGCCGCCGAGGCCGATCGTGTCGCGGTGTTTCGGGCGGGGCACGTTGCCATGCTCGGTACGCCCGAGGAAATCTTGACGCGGGCGGATGAGCTTGCGCAGCTCAACCTGGATATGCCGGAGTCGTGTCGTCTGGGCAGGTCACTTCGTGCGAAGGGCGTGCCCGTTTGCGCGCAGGTGCGTGAGGCGGATATGGTCGCCGAGATTGCGCAGGCTTATGCCGAGCGAAGTAGGGCAGGCATCGCGGGGCAGTCTTCCGTATCCCAGTCGGAAATCGCTGACGGCACTGTTCTGGTAGACAACGAGGGCAACGCGTCGGAGCCCGTCATCGAGCTATCCCATGTTTCGTACAGTTATTCGCTCAGTCCGCGCGAGCGCCGCCGCTGGCATAAGCGCTCGGCCACTGCGGGCAAATCGAGCAAACAGGCTCTCTGGGGAAACGACCCCAGCAGCCCGTGGGCGCTGCGCGGTGTATCGCTGACGGTGCGTCGCGGCGAGTTCCTGGGCTTGGCAGGTCATACCGGTTCGGGTAAGTCGACGCTGGTCCAGCATCTCAACGGTTTGATTCGCCCCCAGGAGGGATCCGTTCGCGCGCTGGGGCTCGATCTGTCAAACAAGAAAGACGCCGCTGCGGTTAAGGCCAAGGTCGGCGTGGTGTTTCAATACCCTGAGCGTCAGCTGTTTGCCGAAACCGTGGCGCAGGACGTGGCGTTTGGTCCGCATAACCTTGGCTTGCCGCAAGATGAAGTCGACCGTCGTGTCGAGTCATCGCTCTCACGCGTGGGCCTCGACCTTTCCACGGTCGGCGACAAGAGTCCCTTTGAGCTTTCGGGCGGTCAGCAACGGCGTGTGGCATTCGCCGGCGTACTCGCCATGGAGCCCGAAGTCCTGGTACTCGATGAGCCCATGGCTGGGCTCGATCCGGCTGCTCGCAGGGATTTCCTAGGGCTCATCGATCGACTCCATCGCGAGGGCCTGGCCGTTGTCATGGTTTCGCACAGCATGGATGACCTGGCCAATTGCTGTGACCGCATCGTCGTAATGAACGAAGGCGTGGTGTTTGCCGAGGGCACGCCCGCTCAGGTTTTTGCGCATGCGGATGAGCTTAAATCAATCGGCTTGGGTGTTCCCGCTGCCCAGCGCATGGCGCTGGCGCTTGCGAAGGCAGGCGTGCCGCTGCGCTTTGACGGCCTCTATACGGTTGAGTCGCTGACAGACGAGTTGGCGGACCTGCTAATCGGTCGCTCGGGCGGTCCTTCTAACGTCGCGGACATTGCTAAATCCAAGACGGTCGCGCGAGAGGAGGGCTGCTAATGGAGGCGTTTTCGTTTGGCAGCTACTATCCGAGCGATAGCGCGATCCATCGCCTGGATCCGCGCACCAAGCTGCTCCTGGGCTTTGTATTTTTGATCACGACGCTCACAGTCAGCAGCTTCCGCGGACTGGCCCCGGTCGCAATTTTCGTTGTGCTGACCTATGCCGTGTCTCGGGTGCCGGTTCGTCGCGTTCTGTCGTCGATGGCGCCGCTGCTGGCAATCGTCGTCGTGGTCGCGGTGCTCAACTTGTTTACCGATCAGAGTGGGCGCATCCTGTGGCAGCTCGGCTTTCTGCAGATAAGCGAGGGCTCACTGCGTTCTGCCGCCTTTATGGCGTGTCGCCTGACGTTGATGATGGCCGGCATGAGCGCCATTACACTCACCACGCCGACGCTCGACCTCACCGCGGGCTTTGAGCGCCTGCTCGCGCCGTTTGCGCGTGTGGGACTTCCTGCGCACGAGCTCGGCATGATCATGGGTATCGCGCTACGCTTTATGCCGCAGTTTGCCACTGAGATGAAGCAGACGGCCGATGCACAGGCAAGCCGCGGCGCGCGCGTGACGGGCGGTCCGCTCGGCGGCGTGCGTATGCTCGGCAGTGTGGCGATTCCGCTGTTCACGGGCGTGTTCCGCCATGCCGAGACGCTGTCTGCCGCCATGGATGCACGCTGCTATCACGGCGAGCAGGGCCGCACGCGCCTGCATGCGCTTGCATTTGGCCGCGGCGATGCGTTGGCGGCGGTGGTGACGGCGTTGCTGCTCATCTGCGTCATCGTCATCAATCTTCAACTTGTTTAGGCGCGATTCGGGCGCAAGAAAGGGGTCCCTATGACCGACAACGACCGCACGGCTCAGCTTGAGCGCGCCTGTTCGTATCTCAGGCGCATTCCGGCGTGGTTTCTGGCCACGACCGATGCAAGTGACGGGCATCAGCCTCGCGTGAGGCCGTTTTCGTTTGCCATGGTCGATGACGGTAAGTTGTGGTTTTGCACGTCGCGCGACAAGGACGTGTGGGCGGAGCTGAGTGCGAATCCCAAGTTTGAGGTATCGGGCTGGAAGCCGGGGGAATGTTGGATCGTATTGACCGGCGAAGCCGCACTTGAGGACGACGCAGTTGCGAGCGACAAGGTGCGTCAAGCGGGTTTTAAGCACATGGTGGGCATTGGCGAGGAACACGAGAGTGCCAACGACGGCCGCCTTGCTTTCTTTTCGGTCCGCAATATTGCCGCGCGCTTCTGTGATATCGACGGCAGCGAGGAGCGCCTGGAGCTTTAACTCTAGGGCAGCTAAAACAGCCCCGACCCAAAAAGACTAGCGTCAGGAGGACACATGGACGGATTGAATACGGTGTTGGAGTATCTGACGTCGGTGCCGGCATGGTATTTGGCGACGAGCGTTGACGGACAGCCTCATGTGCGTCCGTTTTCGTTTGCGCAGATCCAGGATGGCAAGCTGTGGTTTGTAACAGCGCGCACCAAAGATGTGTGGCAAGAGCTGCTGCAAAACCAGCGCTTTGAGGCCACGAGTTGGTGGCCGGGCCATGGCTGGCTCATCTTGCGCGGGCGTGCCGGCTTGGATGACCGGGCTTTAGACGAAATGCGCGAAGCCGGGTGGAAGCATCTAGAGCACCTGGGCGAGCACTATGAGGGGCCTAACGACCCCACGCTCGTCTTCTTTAGCGTCGAGGATCCCGAGGCTTTTATCTGCAATCACGACGAATGGGTGCCGGTCGAGCTCTAGCCGGCTGGCTCATCCTAACAACTTGGTTTTCGCATGGGCGGGCCCCGTATTGCCCGGTGCCGTTAGGAGCGCCGGTCAATACGGGGCCCGCTCCATTTGTCAATTCCTTCAAGCGAATGTGTCGGGAATGTTTCAATGCATGAATATGCAAGCCATTTACGTGTTCATGCATCTTTTGGTGCTAAAGTTTCAACCCACTTCATAACGACCACTGCGAAATGCGCATCGGTGCATAAATCGCAGACAAGGAGTCTGATATGTCATTGAAGGTTGGAATCGTCGGCGCGGCTGGATATGCCGGAGCCGAGCTCATTCGCCTCGTGCTCGGCCATCCCGAGTTTGAACTTGTTGCCATTACGTCCAACGCCGATGCCGGCCAGCCGCTGTCCGCGGTGTATCCGAGCTTTGCTGGCGTGAGCGATCTGCTTTTTACCACGCATGACGCCCCCGAGCTTAAGAGCTGCGATGCGGTTTTTCTTGCCGTGCCGCACACGGCTGCCATGGCACAGGTGCCCGCGCTGCTTGCATCGGGCGTCTCCTGCTTTGATCTTTCGGCCGACTACCGCCTGAACGACGCGTCCGTCTTTGAGACGTGGTATGCCGCCGAGCATACGAGCCCCGAGCTGCTCAAGACCCGTGCCTTTGGCCTGCCCGAGCTATTCTGCCGGGACTTGGAGACCGCCGCATCCGACCATGCCGACGGCAAACCCGTGCTGGTCGCCTGCGCCGGTTGCTATCCCACCG